>JBAWGU010000240.1:0-3319 GCA_049593215.1 Pyrinomonadaceae bacterium | reverse complement strand
ATTCATCATTCATCGTTCATCATTCATCGCTTCGTTATGCGTTGCCAGACTCTGCTTTCGCCTTCGGTCTGGATGAGCGTGGCGACCTCTCTGTAAGCTGCCGCGTAGAGCGAGCGCATCTCCTGTTGTGAAGATGTCTGAGCAAGCCTCTCTTCAAGCTCTTTGATTGAGAGCTTATCTTTTGGCGCGTACCTGCTAATCATTGCGCCTTCGCCTGCCGCATAAATCGCCAGCCCTTCCGAGAGCCATCGCGGGGCGCGTCCCATGCTCAGAGAATCTATCACGGCATGAACAAATTCATGGCGCAGCGTTGAAGCGAGCACACGGCGACGGCGCAGGACTGCGACGGGCTGCAACTCTATACGCCTGCCGCGCGTCGCCGCCGCAGCCCACCACGGCTGTCCCGTTGTGCCTACAAAATCCCCTGTCGTTTCGTGAAAGACTATCTCAAGCTTCAATGAGCCATCCAGACGCAGCGAGGCCAGAGCAAGCCTGTGTGAGATGTCAGCATCCGCAGCTTCGAGGGCGCGCATCGCTTCCTCAATCTCACGTTGCTCAACACGCGCAGGATACCGGATGCGAAAACGCCCGCTCGTGAGGCTGCGCTGTTGTTGCTGTGACGCGTCGTGATAGAAATACGTTGACGCGTTGGCGCGCTGGCGTAGTGATGGCAAACGCGGGAGCAGGTCCGCTTTCCATTTTGATGACGTATCCTTTCCAATGCTCGTGCCCGGAAAGTAGAAGTTGAGAATCTTGCTGTAGTCGCTTCCGCGCCGGGCCATGACGTGCGCGCCGTTCTGGCAGAGTCCGAGGCCGTGACCGAAACCGCTCCCGTGAAACAGGTAGTCCGTCCCTTCCTTCTGAATTTCAAAACGCGAACTCTTCAACAAATTCCAGCCGAGCGCGCGCCCGACGATAATCTTGAAATCCCAGCCATTGACGATGCGGCGCGTGTCGCCTTCTAGGAGAATCAACTCTGCGCGGCCTGTCGCATCTCGCTTTGTGATGGTCACATTTCGGAGCGATGCGCCGACGCTGGTGCGCGCGTCGCTTCGCATAGCTTTCAGAAGTTGAGGCGTTGAGATGCGATCAACCCAGTGGCGATGCGGCATCATCTCGCAATAGTCGTCGCGCACGCCGCGAAGATATGCGGGGGCTGCCGCGTTCCACAGGCTTTTCTCATCAGCCGTGTGGCCGCCGCAGGCTGCATGAAAGTAAGCTTCAACCGGAGAGCCGCGTTCGTCAACGAGCGCTTCGCCTGCGGTCTCTTTAACGGCGCGTTGCACACGCTCGCTCACATGCGCGCGCAGATTCTCGTCAAGAGCATAGCTGGCGAAGCGTTGGCAGTGTGTCATGTTGCAGAAGTCGTAGCCCTCTTCGCCGTGCCTGCCTGCGTTCTTCAAAGCGTAGCTGCGAACGATGACGGCGAGAGCTTTAAGAGCTTCCGGCTCATCTTCGACGCTGCCTTCCGCAGCCACAACGCTGAGAACGTAGTCTTCAAGCGAAACTGTGCGAGTGATATTTTCGCGCACAAGATGAACGCGGATTTGAGAGGAAGCAGTTGGAGTTTCAGGCGAAGAGAGAGGGGAAGCAGGTTGCATTGCGGTCAGAGTCGAATCTGCGCTTTGATTCTGAGCGTTTTTATTAAGGCGCGCGTACTCTTCAAAAATCGGGCGCGAGAGTTCGGCGGATTGAACACCATGAGCGCGCTTCAGGAAAACCAGCACGGCAAGCTTTACCCTATCAGGCGCGGGTTGCTCATTCTGCGTGATGTCACCGGCATCGGAAGCGAAGCCGACAAACCAGCCCTGTGTGCGAAAGCCGTTGATGACAGTTGATGTGCCCGTCTTGCCAAAGACGTAAAGCGGCAACGTGTGAAGCCGCGCGTGTTCGGCAGTTCCATACCTGACCGCGCCACGCATCCCTTGCATGATGAGCGTGCGATGCTTCGGATCAATGTTTAGATAAGCATGTTGTTTGGGAACGATTTTGTCAGGAGCGATGCGCTGCGCGTTGAAAAGACGGCCACCGTTGACGAGCGCGCTGTAGGCTGTGATGAGTTGAATAGGTGTGGCGAGCATGTGCTCGCCTTCGCCGAGCGCACTCTGGATTTTCCATTCACTGCGACGAATGCTGCCAGCAGACTCCGAAGGGCTAACGCCTGTCGGCTCGCCAAAGCCGAAAGATGCGAGAGTTGAATCAAGCTGCTTTTCATCTAGCCGCTCGCCGAGGCGTGCGAAATAGTAGTTGCATGAATAAGCCAATGCTTCAACTGGGCGAAGCGGGGCGAGGTCTTTTGGATGAGAGCAGGTAGTCTCGAAATCGTCTTTGATGAAATGCTCACGGCAGAGCGTGCGCGAGTCTTCGTCAATCAAACCGTCGCGCAACGCTGTGAGCGTCGTAAACGGCTTAATGGTCGAGCCGGGCGGAAAGCTTTGCTCAAAAGCGATTTCAGGATTGACGACTGCGCGCACACGCCCGTTCTGCGGATCGAGGATGATGATTGTGCCTTCGCGCTCGCCGAGTGCGGCGGTGGCTGCGCGCTCAAGAGCCGCATCAATTTCCGCTTCGCTTGCGGAGGCCGCGTTTGATTGAAGAGAGGTTGGCGCGGTTGGGAACGAGAAGGCCCAATTCAACAAGGCGGCACACATCCACCATGCAGCAACAGAGTAGAGCGCGCGAAAGGGATGTCGAAGCATGTGCTCTGGTCTTTTGAGGCGATGTTTTAAGCTTCTACAGGAACCTCGGATTTCACATTCGGCGGGGCCGCTTCCATATCAATGCCCTGCGAAAGAACTCCGACCGTCAGCACCCAGCCGTAAAGCGTCAGCACAAAGACGAGGACAAGGCGCAGCACAAAAATTCCAATCTCAAGCCAGCCTCTCTGAAAATGAATCGGCTTGATAAGCAGCAGGTAAGGTATCAGCCCGAAGCAAACGAGGCCGAGCATGTAGATCAAAACTGATTGCGGAGAGAAAGCACGCGCAAGCGTCGGTCCTGCTCTCTTCAAAGCGTACTTTAATCCTTGACGCGCGCACGCGGCCCACAGGTGAATCGCAGCGAGCGGCACAAGCACTACAAGCAGAAGCAGGCGCACGGTTGATAGCAGGACCAAAGACCATTTCATCGGCGGTGTAGAATCTTTTTTCGCTTGATCTGAAGGAACTGGCGGCTGATACACCGCAGGAGTCGGCGTCGCTGCCGGAGCGGGAGCGATGCGCGCTTCGATTTTATTAAAGAGCTTGAAAGACAGGAATACAAAAAGAATCAAAGGCAGGCCCAGCAACAGAATCTTCCAGAAATTTTTGAGCGCGCGGCC
>JBAWGU010000239.1:0-10006 GCA_049593215.1 Pyrinomonadaceae bacterium | reverse complement strand
CGTAAGATAGTTTTCAAAGAGCGTAGTTCGTCAGTTGATAGTTCAACGGGTTCTGCTTTTCTTGCCATGCTGAAAGAGTATGGCAAGAGAGAGCGTTTATCAAATGACTTTGGTTACAAAGCACTAGTCTTATCCTTTTTGTTTGCTTGTTATTTAGATTCGCTCTGAACCTTATAAGTTGTCAACAGGAAATAACCCGACACATTACGATTATTTTTTAGCCTTATCGCGTTTCGATTTCAGTCATGTAGTGTGACTGCCTTACGGTAATGAAACTATTCTAGGGCGGTTTCTGTCGAAGGAATGCCTATTCCTTACTTGTGGCTTTTCTTCTTTCCTTCCGCTGGCGTAAGTATCTCATTCGGCGTGCATCCCAACGCCGCACACAACTTTTCAAGCGTTTCGATGGTGAACTGCTTCACCTCGTTATTGAATGCGCGAGAAGCCGTCGGCGGCGTCAGGTTGGCTTTCTTTTGTAGTTGATACGCGGTCGTGATTCCTTGCGCTTTACATCGTTCATTTATACGAATTTTAAGCCTCATAATAGAACTCCCTTTCAATATCAAATAGATAAGATAGCACAAAGAGTTTACTACCACAATGGTAATAACTTCTTGACAGGATATTACCAAAATGGTAACCCCCAGTAGTCAGTCGGCAATGCCGATAATCACTATAAGGATGAAGAAAGGGAATAATGAACATGAACGAAACGAAATTGAATCAAGTCGCGGTGGCTGCAATGAACGCGGCAGGTAGTAACAAACGCTGGCGCACCGCTATCAACCGCGCTGCGGCGTTGCTTACGAGCGACAATCCCTAGACTCACTTTACGGGCAAGTCGCTCTTGATTCTTTAGGATAGTGGCGAGATTTACGAATTGAACGGCGTCTGCCAATGCAGGGCATATCCGATGCCATATAAACATCTGGCGGCTTATAAGCTTGTCAAACGCTATTTAGAGGCGGTATAGATCGACCGCTTTTTAGGACGGAATGCGGGAAAAAGTAGATGAAAAAGCAGATGGCTTACTTGCGGATTAGAAAAGTGCTTATTTTGGGCATAAAAATGGTAGGCGCGTGGGGATTTGAACCCCAGACCCCTACCGTGTCAAGGTATTCCAGAGCGCCGCGTATAACGTGTAATTGCTCCTGACGTTGTAAAACTTAACCGAAGCGGCTGGAGAAGTCCGCTTTACACGGTAGGAAAAGCATAAAGCGTAAGCGTAGTCTGCCAAAAGTCTGCCAAGATGTTTCTTGGGGCCGCCAACATTAGTTCTCGTCAGGTGACTGACGGCGCTTGAGGTCGCGCCCCGTAGGGAGTCTTTGCCGACAGGGCTGTGCCGCAAGAATGTAGATGATGCCCTCCGTCCGGTCATATTCGTACACTACACGATGCGAGCGTTTGATTATCAACTGACGATATTTCTGCAAACTTGGGTCGGTACTCTCAATCTTCACTCCGACCTCTGGGAAAGTGCCCAAGACCTCTACGCGCCGCACAACTTCAAAGGCTAAAGATTGGGACAAGGATTCCAACTGAGCGAAGGCGGGAGCGGTCCACTCGATTTCGACCATCAGCGCGCGCGCCTCTCTGGACGAGGTTTTTTAGGCGTCTGCTCGACTAGACCCAGTCGCTTCTTTACTTCCGCGTGGGAAACTGTGTTTCCGGCTGCGCGAGCTTCATTCGCTTTCTTTACCATCTCCAACAACTCTAATTCGTCAAGGCGCTGGAGGTCTTCCTCGATCTGTGTGTAACGCTCGGCGGAGACGATCACGGCAGCAGTGCGTCCGCGCTGGGTGATAATGACTGGTTCATCCGAATCTGACAGACTGCTCAGAATCTGTCCTGCTTGACGCTGTAAATCAGTTATCGGGATGATTTTCTTCATGATTGTCTAGCCCTTTAACTATGCTTTTAATTGCGGTATCAATTGCGTAAATAATATATCATACAGGGTAAGAGCCACAAACGTATCCAGCGATGCTTTCCCTTTTGCCGCCGGTGCTGGGCGGCGGTCAGACAGCTTACAGTGAATCCTCAATGAAGAGTTTGGCGAGCACTTTGACCAGTTTCATGAGATGCTTAATATCACCCAAACGCTCGCAGCAATGATGCCTCCTCTGTCGTGAGTGCATCGCTCCGGTTGCGCGCGGAGCTTGTAGCGGACTCGCTCTTGAGTTTCATTTCACGGACGAAAAGTCAGCCATTATCCCAGAACTCAGGACGTGTTATGGATGCTATTCCGCTGTGTGCCGGGCCAGTTTGCGGCCTGCGAAGCGACGCTGGAAGTCCGGCACGTTGAAGGCGGCGATCACGCTCTTGCGGCGCACGGCGGGCGGCAGATGCGTTTGAAACCGGCCTAAAGCGAAAGCTCTCTCGAATTGTCGCCAACGACGGACTACCAGCGCGAGCGTTTCTTCTTCGGTGAACAGCAGCGTTGTCTCCGGCAAGCAGCCCAGCACTTCCACTAAGAACTCATTGCATTCGACGACGCGCACGCCTTGTTTCGTTTCCAGCAATTCGCCCAACGCTTTGCCATAAACCTCGCCCGCACAGTGAAACAACAATGTTCTGCCTGCGGCTTCCATCTCTGCCGCGCCTTCGTCCGTACTTTCCTGTGGCTCGACGATCATCGGCAAAGAAGTCGCAGATTGGGCGCACGGAAAGCCAAGCTCTTGCGCTAAGGCTTGGGTCAAGGTCGGCGATAAACCATGCCACAACGTGCGCCTGCGCGGAGCGCGAGCTTCTGCCGCATCGTCAGTGGAGGCGTGGGCCAGCACCCGCCGTCCTTGCGTCCACACAACGCGCCGCGCTTGTCCGCCTAAGAGAAAAATCGTGCCTCTAGGCGCGACCCGTTCAAGATAGCCAACACGCCGTCCCGTGATGTCATCAACGACGACAGCCGCCTCGCGCCCGCTCTCAGAGAGATTGCTGTACAGCGTGCGCTCTTCGTAGAGTTTGTGCCATTGCGGGCCGGGGCGCAGTGCCGTCCCACGCGCTGGCAGGAAGAACCCTGTGTCAACCAGATGATCTACGATCTGTGCGTATTGCTGCTCGTCCAGCAACGGCTCGCCCTGCGGTGAAGTGAAGAGATGATAAGCATGTTGCGGCTCAAGCTCGCCCTGCGGAGTTTGTTTGAGGTAAGAGCAGAGTTGCTGGATGACGACGGAAGGCCGAAATATCAGGCCGCTCTCAGAGCGCAGCAACGCGCTGGCCGAAGTTTTACCTGCGCCCTTTGAGTTTCGCGCGGCACGAATGAAAACTTGAAAGAGCGCCTGCTCTGTTGCCGTGCGATAGAAGCAAGCGACAGACGTGCGTGCGGTGCGCCGGTTGCCGCGTCCGAGCCTCTGTAGAAACGAGCCGAAGTTGTCGGGTGGGCCAATGAGCAGAATCAAATCTACGTCACCGATGTCTATGCCGAGTTCGAGCGTCGAGGTAGCGAAACATAGGGCGGCTCCGGTGCGCGCAAATTTTTCTTCTACCGCGTGACGAGCACGCGCGCTCAAGCTGGCGTGGTGAACCAAGACTTCATCGCCGAAAGGGGCGCTGCTGCGCAAAAGGTAAGCCCACTCTTCGCATTCCGCGCGGCGCTGGCAAAAGGCCAGAACCTTTTTGCTGCCACGCTCCCGCAACCTGGCAAAGAGTTCACGCAACGCCAGGGGGCCGGTCAAAGGCAGGAGCTCGGTGTCGAGCGCGCGCCCGTTCTCTGCCTGAATCAAAACGGGGTTCGTGAAGTAATGCGCCGCGCTGATGACGGCATCGGGCATCGTCGCCGACAGAGCGCAGAATTGCACCTCATCGTTTGCGGCATCGCCGCGTGAGCGAGCGTAACTGCGTATGCGCCGCAAACGATTGAGCAGAATGCATAGCTGATCGCCGCGCGGCGTGTTGTCGTAAAGATGCAACTCGTCCAACACAACGGCGCGCACGTCACTCAGCACACGCGGCCTATTTGCCAGCAGCGAATCCAGAGATTCGGGCGTCGTGATGAGAAACTCCGGCGGGCGCGACCAGTTGAGCGAGGGTTCGTCTCCGGTTTTGACGGCCATGCTGATGGCCAGTTTCCTGAGCGGCCCGTCCAAACGCCGCGCCATGTCGCGCGACAACGCCCGCGTTGGCACAACGTACAACACACGCACTCTCGTCCGTTTCGTCTGCTTGACCGCGCGCCCCGAATTTTCTTTATGTCGCCGCTGAAGATCGCGCTCCAGCATCGGCGCTAAAGCCGCCTCTGTCTTACCGCTGGCTGTCGGTGCCGCTAATACACAATTGCGCCCGGCCAGCAACGGCGCAAGCGCACGCGCCTGAATCTCCGTCAAACGCCCGAACCGAGCAAGCAGCGCGTCGAATGTATGCGGAAGCTTCTCCATCGCAGAATGCGGACGGGCGGATCGCGGATTCACGCCGCTTCGCCCTCCGCCTGGTTAAATTTAGAAATCAAGTTTCATTACTACGCCAATCCGCATTCTGCAATTTTCACAGCAGCGCATGGCGCAACTCGGCGACGGCTTGCGTGGCCGTGTAGTCATTGTGCGCGTAGCAGAGGTCGAAGATTTCGACGGCGAGACGAATCATCTGGCGCAGGTTGATAAGATTGCTGTCAAGACACTCAAATAAGCCTTGCGCGACATCCAGAAACTGTTCGCTGTTGTGGTAAGCGTAAGCCTGATGATGCAGGGCGTAGAGCCGCGCCATCAATTCATCGAGCGCGGCAGGCGGTAGATATTTATCCAGGGCCAAAACTTGCTCTTCTTTCAACCAGCGGTGGTAATCGAAAGTGTTCGCCGAAGGTGTGACGGCAAAGAGCAGCAACAAGTGGCTACGCTCAGTCAAACGAAAAGGATGCGCGCGATGTTGGTGCTGCAAGTCGCTTTCGTTGAGGCGGCTGCGCGCGCCGAGCGCTGTGTAAATCAGCGCCTTGAAAAAGTTGTCGGCGCGTTCCTGTCCGCGCTGGTTGAGCAGGCTGTAATGCTCGGATTCGTCAATGAAGACGGCCAATCCATTGTAACCCGCCTCGGTCGCCAGCCAGCCCCAACCGTTGAGCAGGTAGCAATATTGATCCGCCGCCGTAGTCATCTGCGACAGCGAAGGAATCGGAAACTCTTTGCTTTTGATTGCCACCGCGTCGCGCACAGATTTGATGAAGACTTTCTCGCCTGACATCCAATCCAGTAATAGGTCTAACGCCTCGCCCGCATCCTTACGCATGAGCGCATAGTTGTGCAGGGCAGACGCGAAGAACGTCCCGCGCAATCTATCTTGTAAGGTCGAATAGTTTGGTTGCGCGATGAGGCGTTCCAACAAAGGCGTTAATCCAATTTCGGGCGAATGCGGATAACGCAATGTGCGCATCAGCGCGTGGTAGATACGCTGCGGGCGATTCGGCGGGACTTCGCGCAAATCGAGACTGGTCGTTGCCACCACGAAGTTTTGCGCTAAAGCTTCTTGCGCGGCCAACTCAAAGAAGTGGCTTTTGCCCGCGCCGTATTCGCCGAGGATAACGCGCACTGCGCCGCCCGTTTCATTCACCTCACTGAAAGCGCGATGCAGGCTGGCGCGTTCCGTTTCGAGTCCGACGCTCAATTCGCGTATGCGTCTGGCCGGAACAACTCCGTACCGCAAAGCCTCAATGGTGTGCCGCGCTTCAACTCGCTTTGCTTCTTCAGGCGTGAATACTCGCTCAGGTCGCCGCGCTAATAGTTGAGCAGGACGCGCGCGGGTGGTGGTTGAATCATCATTCTCGGCAAGCCGCAAAGTTGAAAGCATAGTGCTCTCGACAACAGCGCGAATGCCGTTATCAAAGCGCACTACTGCCGAGCGCGCAGCGTTGCGTAACTCCAACACCTGCCCGCGCCCGAAGAGGGGATGATTAACGATTGAACCAACCATAATTTCAGGAGGCAGGAAAAGCAATCCGGTCTTACCTGCCGACTGCCATCTGCTCCTGCTACCTGTCCCTGCTTCCTGCTCCTGCTTCCTCAGTATTCTCCTGTCTCTGTGCGCCCCAACTGCTCTGTAACATCGCGCAGGACGCCCTGCAAGTTCTCTTCTTCATACAAGCGCTCGCCCGCGACGCGCTGTTCGGTGAGCATGGTAATCAGAGACTTAACGAAGTGGCGGCGATGGCTAGTTGAGAGCAAAGACGCGCAACTCGCCGCAAGTCCTTCGATATTGCGAGTCTGTAAATCGTGGTCGAACTTCATCTGGTAAGCCGTTTCGTAAACACCGACCAGCTTCGCCCCGATCAAGCGCAGCAACTCTTCGCCCGGATAATCGAGATGATCAAGACTGATTTGCACGCTGAAAGGATTCTGGCGCGAGAACTTCACTTGCGCGCTGATGCGCTGGCTCAAAGCCTCGTACTGCGGCGCAATGTTGGTGACGAAGTAAGGCGGGACGGCATAGACGAAGAGCGACGACGGCAGGCTTTCACCAGCGCAGCGATCAATCACTTCGCGCAGGTTATCGCACGCAATCTTTTCCGTGTGCGACGAGCCGATGCTCACCATGCGGTCACCTTCATCGAAGAGCAGGACGAGACCGGCATAACCGAGTTCGTGAATCAGTTGCGCCAGCGAGCGCAGCATCTTGAAGGCCACAGAGCGGTCGAGTTTCTCCGTGATTGAAAAAGCGCGCACGTCTTTGAGCACGATGCTCTCGCCGCGCAGCCACGCGCCGAGCAAGCGTTTCTGTTCTTCACTCTCTTCCGCGACCGCTTGCAGGTAGTAATAGACGGCGTGGCGAAACGAAGGGCTTTCGACCTTGAAATGCAGGATCGTGTCGAGCCACAGCTTGACGCGCACATCCAGCCCGACGCTCGTCTTCGCATGCTCGACGCCGAGCGTGCGCAAGGTGTTGTAGAAATGGTTTTCGAGAAAGGCTTCCAACCCTTGCGTGTCTGCGCTTTCAGCAGTTGGATCATGATAGATTAGATTATTGACGACCGCCTGATAGACCTTCAGTTGATTATCGTAAGGACACTCTTTCGGACTCAGTTCAGTGCGGCTGACGACATAGCCCTGTTCCCAGGCGAGATCGCGCAGGCGATAAAGAAAGTGCGACTTGCCGCTGCCGTATTCGCCGACCACCAGCTTGAAACTCGAGCCGCCTTCCGGCAAGTAGCCACGCAAGTATTCGGCTTCGAGCGTTCCTAAGAGCGAATCAATGCCGACGGTGTAGGCTTCTAATCCGCGCGAAGGCGGAATGCCCGATTCGCCCAGCTTGCGAACGATGTGTTGGGCTTCGACCTGCGTCAAGGTCATGGCTTATTTCTCCGTCGTGAAGTAAAGGTCTTTGATGAACTGTCCTTCGGTCGCGCCTGTTGCCAGGAACATCGCCCGCGCCGTGTCGCTGCCTACATCAATCGTTGCCGTGCCTAAATTGAGCCGGTGGCCCTGATGCGCCATCTTTTGACGGCGGCGCAGTTGCAGCATGTCGTAAGCGAAGTGAGTCTTGGGATAATCACGAAAACTTTGTTTCGACGGAGCTTTACGAAACGAGAGCGGCTGGCGCACCAGTACGAGTTCGCGGTAGCAATCAACGATGCTCATGCGCGTGCCCATCTGCTTGCCCGTCAACTTGAGTACACGCTGGTAGGCTTCAAATAATTCTTCCAATAGCTCTTCCAGGCCAACCTTGCGCTCGCAGATGTCGCGCCGCGCACGTTCGTAAGCTGCGACGACTTGCTCAACATTCAGCTTGATCTTTTTCTCCGTCACAGGCTGGCGCGAGAAAGTTATCTCGACCTGTTTCCGTCGCATGTCAACCTTGAGGATAAACAAATCCGCAATCAACTCGCCAGGCGTGCCTGTCAACTTCAGCCCCTTCTCCTTGAAGGCTTCGCGCAAGTCTCTGGCAAACGCGAATTCCAATTCGGAAAGTTTTTCGTCAGCGACCGCGCGCAATTGGCGGACGATTTTCTGATAGCCTGTGGGCAAAGTTAAATCCAATGGTGGTTGCTCCAGTACAGCGCCAGCTTCAGCCAAAGCGACGGCGTTGCGATGCGGGTCTTTGAGCGCGCGCAATGCGCTTTCCAGAGGCTTGATGACAGTGCTGCGTAATTTGACCTCGCCCGCCAGCACGCGCCGGACTTCGCCCAGATTGGCGCTTAGAGTTTCAGTCTCCACTGCTCCGGTCGCCGCAGGTGCGGAACCGCTTTTTTCGCTCATTTATCTCATGCTCCCTGTTTTGTTGATGGCTTGTGCCTTGCCAATCGTTAGGTTTACGCTGGCAGGCACAGGGCGAAGTTTAACAGAACTCATAAGAAGTTCACTACTTTCAGATAGTAGGTGAATCGTAGCGAGCGCAGCGTCCCACTATGTGATGTCCCCGCTAGATGGCATTTAACACCGCTGACTAAGCTCAGCTATGCCTTAACGCCCGGCTACGCGCAGCTATATAACCAATGGTGCTAGGTTGTGTTGACGTAAGGAAGCTAAACTGTTTTGTATAAATGAACGTAAAGCTAACCGATGACCAATGGCAGAAGATTCTGCCTATTTTGAAAACCTGCTCACAGATAAGGCTTGGAACTGGTCGTAATGCGCGCCGTTTCCTCGAAGCCGTCCTGTGGGTCACTCGTTCGGGAGCACCATGGCGACTCTTGCCCAAACAATATGGTAACTGGAACTCAGTCTATAAACGCTTCGCCCGTTGGAGTGAATTCAAGGTCTTTGAAAAGCTGTTCGAGCATTTCTCTTGTGACCGCGATATGGAATATCTGATGCTTGATTCAACCATCGTGCGCGCTCATGCCTGTGCCGCTGGCGCACAAAAAAAGAGGGCGCACAAAGTTTAGGTCGCAGTCGCGGCGGCTTTTCCACCAAGATTCATTTAGCAACTGACGCTTGAGGCAACGCTGTGCGCTTCATCCTGACGGGCGGCGAACGCCATGACATCACGCAAGCTGAACAGTTAATTGAAAACTTCTCCGCCGATTATGTGATTGCCGACAAGGGTTATGATGCTGCAAGTTTCGTCTTGACGTTGAAAGAGCGAAACTCGGAGGTCGTCATTCCATCGCGCCGCAATCACAAAGTGCAACGCGTGATTGACAGCCACCTTTACAAGGAGCGGCATCTGATTGAAAACCAAATCGGCAAGCTCAAACACTTTCGTCGGGTGTTTTCACGGTTCGACAAATTGGCAAAGAACTACTTGAGTTTTATCTATCTTGCCAGCACCGTCGTGTGGCTCAGATAGTTATGTCAACAGAACCTAGGGGCTATTTCTCAAAGCGGGATAGGTAATGGCACAGTGAACGGCACAAAAAAGGGTGATGAATCCTCAGATGCGCCAATTTTGGGCATAAAAATGGTAGGCGCGTGGGGATTTGAACCCCAGACCCCTACCGTGTCAAGGTAGTCGGGAAGCTATTCTCCACGTTCCCGGCTGTCAAATCATTCATATTTTGCCTGTGCGGTCAGAGAAGCGAATCTGTAGAAAGCACAGAATCCACAGAAGGACGGACAAAAGGCGGACAAATTTATCCCAACCGCACTATCCAAATCCATATATTAAGGCGCTCTGGTATGTAGCCTTGACTAATTTCCCCAAGCTTCAATCTCTATGGCTCTGCTCCATAAATCGGGTGAGCTATGAGAGAGAATCCTGATCTTGCTTGTCGTAAGTGGCGAGAACGTAAATCTTCTCCACACCAGATTATTGTTGGTCACATTGCCTCCTGACACATTCACATAGCTGGAGCCATTCCAGTACTGCACCTCGTAGCTGGTCAGCCTATACTGACTGAAGGTCATCGTCGCTGTCGGTTCTGATGGGTTAGCGTAGTTGTCCTGTACTGTAAAGACATCTATCTCTGTAATCATCTTAGCTTGCACATTTATTCAGTTGGAATGAATAAAAGCGATGAATTATGCAGTTTCTTCTGAATAAATGTGCAAAGCCGTTGGGGTTCGTTACGGGCAGCGATCTCTTCTTTAACAAAAGTTGAGCCTTAAGGCTATGATGCGAAAAATATAGAGCGATGCCGTAAATATAGAGC
>JBAWGU010000238.1:0-4937 GCA_049593215.1 Pyrinomonadaceae bacterium | reverse complement strand
CTCATATCCTTTGGAAGCGGCGGCGACGCGCTACCGTGTAGAGCAGTTTGTCGGGCCGCTTGCGGAGCGGGGCATCACGCTCAAGGTGCGCCCGTTTCTTGACTCGCGCCTCTTCGCGTCGCTCTACAGGCGCGAAGAGTTGCCGCGCAATGCGTTGGGTTTGATGGGCGCTGCCATGAAGCGTTTCGCGGACGTGTGGGACGCGCGCGGGGCGGATGTAATACTCGTGCAGAGAGAGGCGATGATGTTCGGGCCGCCCGTTATCGAGTGGCTGGCGACGCGCGCCGCGAAGCGTCCGATGGTTCTGGACTTGGACGATGCGACATACGTTTCATATACTAGCCCTACGTATGGACGCGTGGGCAGCGCGTTGAAATGGTTCAGCAAGACGGACGACCTGATTCGCTGGTCCAGCGTTGTGACGTGCGGCAATCGTTTCATAGCGGAGTACGTCGAAAGCAAAGGCGCGCGAGCGCGCGTTATCCCGACTGTGGTTGACATGGAAAAGTTTCGGCCTCTGCCGAAGGGCGAGAGCAAAGATGCTGTGCCCGTCATCGGCTGGGTCGGAACGCACTCGACTTTTCCTTATCTCGAATCTATCTTTCCGGCGTTGGAGCGGCTGGCGAAAGATTTTCGCTTTCGTTTGAAAGTGGTCGGCGCAGGGCGCGAGCATGTTGAAGTAAAGGGCGTGGAAGTCGAGAGCCTGCCGTGGAGGCTCGCGCGTGAGGTGGAAGATTTTCAGTCGTTCGATATTGGACTCTACCCGATTGATACGAAGATATACGCGGATTGGACGACCGGAAAATCAGGTTTCAAGGCGATTCAGTACATGGCTGTTGGAGCGCCTTTCGTCGTCACGCCCGTTGCCGCGACGGCAGAGATTGGCGAGCCGGGGATGACGCACTTGACCGCTTCGACTGAGGATGAATGGCGCGATTCTCTGGCGAGTCTGCTGCGCGACGCAGAAAAGAGGCGCGCGATGGGAGAGGCGGGACGACGACACGCCGTAGAGCATTACAACGTGCCGGATCAGGCGGACAAACTTGCGGCGGCTTTGCGCGAAGCGACGCGATGAGAGACGCGGCGACTAAGGCGACGCGGTGAAAGAAGAGCAGCGAAAATAGTTTGGTTTAATTGTTAGGATGGAAGAGTCTGATGTTTGCTGAGAGGACAAATGAGATAGCGCAGGAGACGTTGGCTGATGATCGCCGCGTCTCTGCGTCTCCGCGTCAACGCGTCTCCGGCGCAGCAGCGCACGGCTCTTCACGCTTTCGTCTGGCGATGCTTGTGCTCATCGCGCTCCTTCCGTCTTTTCTCAAACGTCCCTGCTATCGCCTCTTCTTCGGCTACGAGATTGGCAAGCGCGTGCGCATCGGCCTGAGCATCATAGACGCCCGAAAATGCAGGATTGATGAAGACGTGCGGATCGGGCATTTGAACGTCATCACGGGCGTCGAGCGTTTGAGCATTGGAGATCATGCGCGCATGGGATATTTGAATATCATACGCGGCGGCGAGGAAGTGCGGCTCGGAAGATACTCGGAAATTATTCGCATGAATGAGATCAACTCAATCCCTGACCCTGATGTCGTGAACGCGGTCGAGCCAAAGTTTATCTTAGGCGACGGCAGCATCGTGACAACGGGGCACAAGATTGATTTCACGGATCGCGTTGAGATAGGGCGGCGCACAATTCTTGGCGGGCGCAACTCTTCGCTCTGGACGCACAACCGCCAGCGCACGCGTCCCATTGAGATCGGCTCGCAAACTTATATCGGCTCGGAGATTCGCGTTGCGCCGGGCGGCGCGATTCCTTCGCGCTCCATCGTCGGCATCGGGGCGGTCGTGACAAAGCAGTTGAAGGAAGAGGGCTACTTGATCGGCGGTGTTCCAGCTAAAGCCATCAAGCCGCTCGACCCGGAAGACCAATTTCTGATTGAACAGAAGACACGGCCTGATTTGCCGGAAGATATTTAGTCAGTTTTGAGTTTTGAGTTTTCAGTTTTCAGATTGCTGAGCTTAACGAACATTGAATTTGACAACGGAAAGCCGTATTAAGAAAACAAAGCAGCAAATGGCAGCAGTCAAAGCTGAAAACTGAAAACCGAAAACTGAAAACTGCCTTATGAATAGCATTATGACAGCTCTGGCGTTCTCTATCTTTGCATTAATCTGGCTGGTCGTGCCGTCGCCGATGATCGGCGCGGGGGCGGCTGTCACCTGTGTGGCTCTGGCAGGCATCGCGGGCTTTATTATTTCCCGTGTCGAGACGGATAAAAAGTTTCTGCTGCATCTCTTCATCGGCGGGCTGCTCATCAGAGTTGTAGTCGGCACTCTGATTTACGGCTTCGAACTGCAAGGGTTTTTCGGCGGCGATGCGTTCACGTATGACACCTTCGGCTTGTATCAACTCCAAAGCTGGGAAGGCAATATCGCGGCTCAGTATCAGGTCAACCTCTTTCTTGGTGAAGGCGGCGGCGCGGGCTGGGGAATGGTGTACATGGTGGCTGCCCTCTACAAAATCGTCGGGCAAAATATGCTGGCGACGCAGTTTGTTAATTCCGTGCTTGGCGCGTCCACTGCTGTCATCATTTACCTTTGCGCTCAACAGATTTTTGGCAACCTTAGAGTCTCGCGCGTCGCGGGCCTCTTCGTCGCCTTCTTCCCGTCTCTCATACTCTGGTCCTCACAGGGACTCAAGGACGGCCCGATTGTGTTCCTGCTGGCCTTGACGATGCTCTCCACGCTCAAGCTCGGAGAGAAGTTCAGAGTCGGCTATCTGCTGGTTTTAATCTTTGCGATGCTGGGCGTGCTGTCTCTACGCTTCTACATCTTTTATATGTTGATCGTGGCGATCACGGGAGCGTTCGTCATCGGAATGCGCGCGGCATCGGCGCAGAATTTTGTGCGGCAGTTTGCGGTCATCATGATAATCGGAGTGGCGCTCGCTTTCTTCGGCATCTCACAATACGCGAACACGCATTTTGAGAGCTACGGGCGACTGGACGAGTTGCAGCGCAGCCGTCTGGACTCTTCGCGCTCTGCCGATTCCGGCTTCAACAGGGACGTGGACATCTCAACGACTTCGGGCGTCGTGACGGCGATTCCCGTCGGCCTTGTCTATCTGTTGTTTGCGCCGTTTCCGTGGCAGCTTGGCTCGCTGCGCCAGAGCATCACGCTGCCGGAGATGCTTGTCTGGTGGTCTTCGTTCCCTCTGCTGGTGCTCGGCTTCTGGTACACGATCAAATATCGTTTGCGCCACATCTCGCCGATTCTCATCTTCACGACGCTGCTCACGCTGGCCTATTCCGTCTTCGAGGGCAACGTCGGCACGGCTTATCGCCAGCGGGCGCAGTTGCTTGTCTTCTACTTTATCTTCGTCTCAGTCGGTTATGTGCTCGTCAAAGAGAAGCGAGAGAACCGGCAGCGGATTCAGATCAGTGCGAGCCTTGAAAACGAAGCGATGCGCGCGGGACGCATGTTAGTGCGCGGCAGGAACACAGGCCAGTATGATTGGGAGCCTGTGCTGCAAGAAGTGGCGACGAAGCTCAAGACTGAATAGGAGAAACAGGAGAATAGTCTGCAAGCTCAACCGAGCGGGCAGTGATTTTTTCGAGGATGACGAGTTGGACCAGAAAGTTTAAGACGAAGTAGATGCTCGTCGTAATCGCCAGCCCGATCAGGCCGTAATAGAGAAAGGCGATGATCTTGATGGGAATGTAGAGGCTGAAGGTCCAGATGTAGAGCCGCGTCGGCGTCTTCGTATCGCCCATCGCGTAAAAGGCTACGGAAGTAATCTGCCCCACCGCGCCGCCAATCAAAGCTCCCACCAGCGCAATCATAATCCACCACAGCGTTCGCACATTCTCGGCTGTGATGCCGCCGCGCCCGATGGCGAGGTGCAGCACAGGCTCGCCAACGAGTATGAGCAGGAGAAAAGCGAATCCCGTCAGCACGGCCATCCAGATCAGACGCTCATGATAGATGCGCCTGTAGTTGTGCCAGCGTCCGGCCTTCGCTTCAATCGCCAGAACGGGGACCATCGGCGCGGAGATGGCTTTGTTGATGACCTGATTCGCCGCCGCGTAAACCTGCTGGCCGATGTAGAGCAGCGAGAGGCTGCCCGCAGCAGTCATCGAAGTCAGAAAGCGATCAACAATCGGGTCGGATTTGTAGTAAGCCTGCCCCAACAGAAACGGACGGATGCGCCGCCACGCCTCGCGCATCATGTCGGATCGCCAGTGAGGCCAGTACCAACGCCCGAGAATCGGGACCAGAAACGCGAGCTTCAAACCGTTATGCACAACTGTGGTCCAGGCAGCCATCACGATGCCGTAGCGCGGCAGCGTCCAGACCAGAAAGATGAGCGCAATGAGGTTGGCAATCACGGGCGAGAGTTCGGCCCAGATAAATTGCTGGCGCGCGTGATAGACAGACCAGAGGACTGCGACGGCTGCCGTGAAGACCATGCTGATGAGTTGAATCCTCGTCAGGCTGACGGTGAGCGCCTTACCGTCGGGCGGAAATCCGGGCACGAGCAAAGGAACCCAGTAGCCCGCCGTCACATACAGGACCAAACCTAAGAGCGAAAAGATTCCGATGATGCCGATAAAGAATCCCCACGCGTCCTGACGAAAAGTCTGTTCGTCTTCGGTCGCCAGCAGAGGAACGAGAACGTGTGTGAGCGACGTGCTGACGACCAGAAAGATCAACTGCGGCAGCGCGCCCGAAGCGAAAAACGCATCCGTCTCGATGCCAACGCCGAGATGCGTGACGACATACCAGGGCATCAGGATCGCCAGCGCAATGCTACAGGCAGCCAGCCAGCCCAGCGTTAAGCTCAATCTAATCAATCGGGAAAAGTTCCTAACTTAGAGCTTCTAAAATATTCGGTAGAGCAAAAAAACATTGTAGGGGCAGGGCTTGTCCCTGCCCGC
>JBAWGU010000237.1:0-2326 GCA_049593215.1 Pyrinomonadaceae bacterium | reverse complement strand
CGACTGTACTCAGAGGACATTGACAACTCTGTCTACGCAGAAGGAATTGAGATTGTAAATCCATTTGCAACAATGTGAGCCGTTCTTGATTGCGTTGAAGCCTGTGTTTAAATATTCTTTAGTCATCTAGCATGTCTCACTTACTAGAAGTCAAAAATCTACAGACGCATTTTCCGACACGCGCGGGACTCGTGCGCGCGGTTGATGGTGTGAGCTTTCATGTTGAGAGAGGCGAGTTGCTGGGGCTGGTGGGTGAGAGCGGGTGCGGGAAGTCTATGACGGCGCTGTCGGTGATGCGCCTGATTTCGTCGCCGGGGAGGATTGTGGGCGGGGAGATATTGTTTGAGGGCGAGAACCTTTTGAAAGTTTCGGATGAGCGGATGCGCGAGATTCGGGGCGATGATATTGCGATGATTTTTCAAGACCCGATGACTTCGCTGAATCCCGTTTACACTGTGGGCGAGCAGATTGCGGAGGCTCTTCGTCTTCACCGAAAACTTTCACGCAAGGCTGCGCGTGCGGCGGCGATTGAGGCGATGAAGGAAGTGGCGATTCCTGATCCGGCGCGGCGCGTAGGCGATTACCCGCACCAGTTGTCCGGCGGGATGCGGCAGCGTGTGATGATTGCGATGGCTCTGGCGTGCGACCCGAAGCTTTTGATTGCGGACGAGCCGACCACCGCGCTTGATGTGACGATACAGGCGCAGATACTTGAGCTGCTGAATGAGTTGCGGAAGACGCGCGAGCTTGGCGTGCTGCTCATCACGCATGATCTTGGTGTGGTGGCGGAGACGGCTGACAGAGTATGCGTGATGTACACGGGGCGCATCGTCGAAGAGTCGCCTGTTGAAGAGTTGTTCGCGCGTCCGAAGCATCCGTACACTGAGGGGCTGCTGCGCTCCGTGCCGAAGCTGACGGCGGAGCATGTTGCAAAAGTTAATCGTTTAGAGACGATTGAAGGCGTTGTGCCGAGTCCAACGGCTTTGCCTGAAGGCTGCCACTTCGCGCCGCGCTGTTCGCACAGGATGCCGCGTTGCACTTCGGGAGAGATTCCGCTTTACAAAATCGAAAATGGTGTTGAGGTGCGTTGCGTGCTTTATGATCTGGCGGCGGCTGTGGCGGCGGATCATCAGGCGGATGCGAGGCCACCTTCTTAGAATTTGAAATCTCAGATTACAAATTTGAGATTAAGAGTTAAGGAACGAGGGAATTAAAAACGCTGGCGAATTTAGATAGTCAAATGAGTTTTGAACAAACGACAAATGCGAGTGTGCCTGCGCGCGAGGCGGCGGCTGCGTATATGCAGGATGAACGGGCGAGCGCGACAGGGACGGACGAGCTTGTGAGAGTGCGCGCGCTCTTTAAGCATTTTCCGGTGGAGGGAAGCGATGATGTTGTGCGTGCGGTTGATGGCGTGACGTTTGAGATTCTGCGGGGTGAGACGCTCGGATTGGTTGGCGAATCGGGTTGCGGGAAATCAACTGTGGGGCGTTGCCTGTTGCGCCTGATTGAGCCGACGAGCGGAGAGGTTTTGTTTGAAGGGCGCGACATGCTCTCACTTGGGCGGCGTGAGCTGCGCGAGTTGCGCGAAGAGATGCAGATTATTTTTCAAGACCCTTACGCTTCTCTCAATCCGCGCATGACCGTGCGCAACATCGTGGGCGAGCCGCTCGTCATTCACAAGATTGGGAACAGGTCTGAACAACGCGAGCGTGTTGCGGAACTTTTGCGCAAAGTCGGCCTCGATCCTGATTACATGAACCGCTACCCGCACGAGTTCTCAGGCGGGCAGCGTCAACGCATAGGCATTGCGCGCGCGCTCGCTTTGAATCCGAAATTGATTGTGGCGGATGAGCCTGTCTCCGCTCTGGATGTTTCCGTGCAGGCGCAGATCGTCAATCTCCTGCAAGACTTGCAGAAAGAGTTTGGATTGACGTATCTCTTCATCTCGCACGGACTCGCTGTGGTCGAGCACATCTCAACGCGTGTGGCCGTGATGTATCTGGGGCGCATTGTCGAAGTGGCGAGCGCAGCAGAGCTTTATGCGCGCCCGCTTCATCCGTACACGGAAGCGTTGCTGTCGGCGATCCCTGTGCCTGACCCGGCGGCGAAGCGCAAGCGCATAGTCTTAGAGGGTGATGTGCCGACGCCGATTAATCCGCCGTCAGGTTGCCGCTTTCGCACGCGCTGCCCCGCAGCGATTGCAGAGTGCGCGCAGGTTGATCCGGACCTGCGCGAAATTTCAGAAGGGCATACGGTCGCCTGCATACGCGTGCCGGGTTGGAGCGACGCGCCGACGCTGAAGAGCGGGGGATAGGGGTTGGGG
>JBAWGU010000236.1:0-1847 GCA_049593215.1 Pyrinomonadaceae bacterium | reverse complement strand
ATAATTAAATGAGTCAATGAGTAAATGAATCAATCCCGCTTTATCTCTTCAAAAGTCTTTCCACAGTAGCGAGCAGGCTGTCCGGGTTGATTGGCTTCGGCTCGTAGGCATCTGCGCCTTGCGCGAGCGAGAAGGTTGCGTTGCCCGTGCCGTAACCCGTCGTGATGAGAATCGGCGTCGCGGCAATCTCTGTGGTGTCGCGCACGCGGCGCACCAGATGCACGCCGTCAGCGACAGGCATCGAGATGTCCGTGACAATCAGATCGGGCTTTTCGGCAAGAGCCTGCTCGTAACCTTTCAACCCGTCTTCGGCAGAGACCACGGTGTAGCCGCGACGCACGAGAGCCATCAACATCAACTCGCGCGTCACGTCGTCATCTTCAATGACCAGAATTTTCTTGCTGCCGCTCACTGCTTGCCTGCTGCTCCTCGCACAGCTCGCGCAAATATTTGAAGCTGTAGATGCCCGTCTCGTGCCCGTCGCTCCAGCGAAAGTTGAGCGCGTAACGACCGACGATTTGAATGTCTGCAATCTCAACCTGCTCTGAAACCGCTTCGGGGCGCAGCACGCGCTCGCCCGTCCATTCGTTGACGCACTGCGCGCAGGGGCAGGCGCGTCTTAGCGCGGGAGCGACGAAGCGACAGACTTTATCGTCAGCCCAAGTGATGCGCAGGGCCGCGTCGCCCTCCTGCATGATCTCTCGCGGCTCTACGCTCGGCCCGCGCCTCTGCATCATTTCCTTCATGCTTTAGACTTCAATTCACTTTGGGCGGATTTTTAAGCGGTCTATTTTCGGGCCTCACCCTCTTTTCAAAATCTCCCACCCACCATCTTAAATACTGCGTCAACTCATCATCCTTATTTCCGATTCGCGCAAGATATTCTGTCGCCGCAACGTAAGCCGAACGCGGGTTGTTTAGATGTTCAGTCAAAAATCTGTCATACAACTCCCGCTCTTGAAGATCTGCTAAAGCTTTCTTCGCGTTAACCTCCTTCGGAACTGTGCGACCGGCAGACTCAAAGGCTTCACGCGCATTGTCTGGACGATTCATGGCAACGTAGAGATGGCCCAGATTCAACTCAGTTTCGTAATCCGAAGGATTCAACCTCAAAGCTTCTCTGTACGCCGCAACAGCCTTTTCATACTTCGCATGGTTGTAGTATACATCGCCAAGCCTTTTGCGGAGCGTAGCGTCATTCGGCGAATAAGCAACCATCAACTCATAAGCATCTACAGTGCTCTGATAACCATCAGCCTGGCTTTTAGCGA
The DNA here is from genome assembly GCA_049593215.1 of Pyrinomonadaceae bacterium. Taxonomy (GTDB): domain Bacteria; phylum Acidobacteriota; class Blastocatellia; order Pyrinomonadales; family Pyrinomonadaceae; genus JBAWGU01. The sequence goes on along the minus strand of JBAWGU010000236.1, from coordinate 576 downwards.
GAGATGTCTGCGCGCGCTCAAGATGGCCTCTCCTTAAATTTTTCATCAGCGCATAGTCCAGCAACGCCACGCAAGCGTTCATCGCGAGGACAATATCTAAGGCCCAGATGAATTTCTTCTTTCGCGTCATCGCATCTCACGCATTCGCGCGCACAGCTTCTTCGACAGCCTCTGAAGTCACATCCCAGTGCGAGGCGTTCCACACAGCCTGACCGTTGCGCAGCACGATGGCCTGCGGCGACTCGTGACGAATGCCTGTGCGCCGCTCAACCTCGCGGGAGAGATCGCGCGCACGCTGAACGACAAGCAGCGCCACGTCTTCAGTGACCTTTGACATCTCCCTGTATGCGCCCGCGCTGATCGGACACGTCGAGCTGTGCTTGAAGAGTATCACAGGCGCATCATTCGAGCGCGCCATCAATTCGTCCAAAGCCGTCGCATCAGTTATCGGATTAAAAGGAGTTCCCATCTTGTTCACCGAGTTCCAAAAGTTTTCCTGTAAACGCTGCGATATTAACTTAGTCAAAGCTTTACCACAAAGAGCAAGGATGAAGGCGGAAGGCGGAAGGATGAAGT
>JBAWGU010000235.1:0-16952 GCA_049593215.1 Pyrinomonadaceae bacterium | reverse complement strand
GTTCATCCTGTCCATCCCTGTTAATTTCCTGTCTTGATTATCGTCCTTTCAGGACGATGCGGGCAGGGACAAGCCCTGCCCCTACAATGCTGTTCCGCACGTTCCGAATTAACTTCTGGACATCCGTAAGTTAATTCGGAACGTCCGGAAATAACTTTCGGATGTCTGGAATTAAGTTACGGACGTTCAGATATTGATTCGGAACATCCCGAAGTTAATTCGACTCCTCTGGAAATAGATTCGACTCCTTTGGAAGTTAATTCCATTCCTTCCAAACTTAATTCGACTCCTTCCGAACTTAAATACACTCCTCCGAATATTGATTCCACTCCTTCCGAAGTTAGTTCAACTCCTTTGGAAGTTGAATCTTACATTCCCCGTCAGCTTGCTGCGGGGTCGCCGATTGAGAAATATGGGAGTCCAGAGGGAACGGCATTCCCTCTGGTCAAGGGCGGGGTAAATACCCAGCCCGCGAAGTCGGGGTGCGGCGCGTTAGCGATGCCGCCTTTATTACACTCCTTCCGAAGTTGATTCGACTCCTCCGTAATTAACTTCCACTCCTTGCTAATCAAATGAGGTACATCCGTAAATTGATTCAAAAGCTCAATAAATTGCTCGGAAACGTGGAAAACTGATTGAAGAAAGGACAAATGCAGTAGCGAAACTGTCGTTTGCTACCGCATTCGATTGGAGGGGGGAGAGCGGGCGGGTTTGGATGGTTGTTATGCTGCGAGAACGTGTTGCAGTTGGCTCGATGTGTCTGCGTGCAGGGGGATGAGCGAATAATTCTGCGCGTCGCTCAGGAATTGCTCGGCCTTCTCTGTGTCAACAGGCTTGGAGAAGTAGTAGCCCTGACCGTATTCGCATTCGAGGGTTTGCAGATGCTTAAGTTGCTCTTCGGTCTCGACGCCTTCGGCGACGACGTTCATCCCAAGATTTTGCGCGAGCATGACGATGGTGCGAACAATCTCTGTGTTCTCGTCCTTGTCAACCATGCGCGTGACGAACGAGCGGTCAATCTTGAGCGTGTTGATGGGGAAGCGGTGGAGGTAGCTCAATGAAGAATAGCCTGTGCCGAAGTCGTCTATGCTGAGGCCGACGCCGACGGCGCGCAGTTGTTTGAGCATCTCCGTCGCGGTCTCGATGTTCTCCATGACGACGCTCTCCGTTATCTCAAGTTTGAGAGAGTATGGGTCAATGCCTGTTTCGCTGAGCACCTGCTTGATGCGGTCAATCAGGTTGGGCTGCGTAAACTGTTTGCTGGAGAGATTGACGCTCATCGTGAGCAGGCCGCAGTCCGGGAATTGTAGCTGCCACTTGCGCATCTGGCGGCAGGCTTCCTGAAGCACCCACTGTCCGATTGGAATAATCAAGCCTGTCTCTTCCGCGACCGGGATGAAGTCCATCGGAGAAATAGGACCACGCTCAGGATGCTGCCAGCGCACGAGAGCTTCAAAGCCATGCAGCTTGCCGCTCTCAAGATTGACGATGGGTTGATACTGAATGAAGAACTCCTGACGCTCGACGGCGCGGCGCAAATCTGTTTCGAGTTGTAGGAGGTTCATGGCGCGAGCGTGCATCGCTTTGTCAAAGACTTCGTGGCGAGTCTTGCCAAGTGTCTTGGCGCGGTACATCGCCGTGTCTGCATCGCGCAGCAAATCTTCCGGGCGATCATAGCCGGTCGTGCTCGGCGCGATGCCAATGCTGACGGTAGTGAAGACTTCGTGCCCGCCCAGATTGAAAGGCACTCTCAGCTCTTTCTGAATACGTTCCGCAACGGCGATAGCCTCGCCCGCGTCCTGTATGTCTTCGAGAAGGATTGTGAACTCGTCTCCGCCTAGACGCGCAACCGTGTCGCCGGGGCGCAGGCAGGTCTCAAGTCTGCGGGCGATGCCGACGAGGAGTTGGTCGCCAATCATGTGGCCCAGAGAATCGTTGATGATCTTGAAGCGGTCTAGGTCCAGAAACAGCACCGCGAACATCTGTTCATCACGACGCTTGGCGCGGGCAATCGTCAGCTTTAAGTGGTCCATGAAGAGAGCGCGATTGGGCAGGCCCGTCAGAGCATCATGGAAAGCGTCGTGCAGGAGACGTTCTTCGGCGCGCTTGCGATCCGTGATGTCCTGAATCTGGAAGATGTAGCGGACAGACTTGGTTTGCGCGTCGCGCGCGGCTGAGACGCTCCACAAGACCCAGACCGGATGGCCGAGCTTGTGAAAGTAGCGTTTCTCCATCTGGCAGGTCGGGGCTTTGCCTTCGTGTAACTGGTTGAGGTTTGAAAGGGCTGCGCCTAAATCGTCCGGGTGAGTAATGCTCTGAAAGTCGTTCGCCAGAAGCTCCTGCTCGGAGTAGCCGATAATTTCGCAGAGCGAGTGGTTGACTTGAAGCCAGCCGCCTTCGGAAGAGACCAGCGCCATCCCGATTGCCGCGTAATCGAAGGCGGAGCGAAAACGCTCTTCGCTCTCCTGCAAAGCTTTGCTGATGCGTTCCTGTTCGGCGATGTTGAGCGAGAGTTCTGCGACGTGGCGTTCGGCCTGCTCGGCTTGCTCCGCAGAGGTCTCTATGTTCTTCAGATAGGTGCGGTAGGTGAAATAGACGACCGCGATGATCGGCATGATGGCAATGCAGACGTAGAAGCCTACGCTATCAATGAGCTTGGCGATGATGCCTGCGGCGGAAGCTCCAGCGAAGTAGGTGACGGAGGTCCAGAGATAATTTGTGCGCCACATGAGGAAGATGGGCTTGCCCGTCTTGAGCGCGCCGCCAACCGCCACGCTTCCCGAATTGATGATGTACTGCACGAAGGCCATCAAAGAGACGGCGATAATGAAAGCGGGAGAATAGCTGCTGTGAGTGAGCGCCGTTATTGAGCCGAAGCAGAGGCGCATCGCAAGGACTGTGAGCAGAGTCGAAAAGGCCATCACGCCCGAGTTGAAGAGAATCGTGAGAGGCTTTTTGCTGAAACGGACGGAGGTGCAGATGCCGTCGAGAGCGGCAAGCAGCACGGCTGCCTCGCCGCCGAAGTAGAGTACGGAAAGGAAGATGAAGGTGTCGGAGACGGAGATGTGGCCTCTGGCGCGTGGAATCTGGATGGTGATGCGCGAGCCTGCCAGACAGGTGATGCCAGCGACAACCATGAAACGCGCGCTGAGCTGAGTGGCATCAACGCGCATCGCGGCATAGAGCAGGGACGCTGCGCCTAAAGCCACGATTGACCACATGAACGGGTCTGTCCAGCGTTGTTTGCCTGTTGCTTCCATCTTTCGGCTTACCTTGAGTGTGCCTCTCGAAGAAAATCTGTCTCAGATTTGGGCTGCGGTGAGAGGGGCCGTCGGGCAGCTCACGTCAATCTATTGGCAATGCGTGTGCCGCCCGCGCTTTTCGCGCAAGATGTGCGATTTTCTTAGGAAAATTGCGGATTCTGAGTTTTCGGCAGGAAGATAGACGGGAAGGGGTCGGTCAAAAAGACTAGACCGGTATGTTAATTTGACAGATGTTCGGTCAAACGCCGTCCGTCATGGAAGGTCAAGGCAAATGCGCGAACCGCGAACCGCAGCACGGCGCGCGCTCTAACCTTTAGAAGAAAGAGTTGCCCTGCTAAGGATACGCCCCGTTCTTGAAATTTAATGCTCGTGAGAGCTTTTTACACTTTAATCATATCGCTTGCGGTGCGCTGCCCGGCTGCTGCTGGTGCAGGTAGATCGTGTCGAAATAAGCGTGCAGCTTGTAGCCGATTCGACGGTAAAACTCCTGCGCTCGATGGTTCTTCTCGTTGACGAGAAGGCAGAGAGCGTTCGTTCGCAAGAGGAGGTTATGCGCAAGCTGCGACATGCAGCGTTGGCCGTATTGCTTGCCGCGCTCTTCGGGCGCGACGTAAATGCCTTCGAGGTAGATGGCCTCTTCGGTGTCTGCGAGGATGTCCGCTTTGAAGAGGATGCGCTCTTCTCTGGACCACACCCAGACGCGCCCTTTCTCTATCCGGCGCGCGAGGCGCGAGCGGAATCCTTCAGGGTCTCGCTCCAGAGGATTGACGCCGCACTCTTCAAGAGAGAGCTGCGCGTTGACGGGTAAGAGAAGCGAGAGGTCTTCCGTTGTTGCCGGTCGCAGCTCCGGCACTCCTGCAAAAGTTTTTACTGTCCGTCTCTGTTCAAGCAGCATACTGGTGGAGATGAGCCGGGAGCGTTGCCCTTCCTCCGCATAGTTTTGCCAGAAGCTGTCAATCAGGTCTTGTTCGCCCATGATGATATGAGCCGAAGAGCAGCGTTGAGCTTCATGCGCGAAGGCTGCGAGCGCGGCTTCACTGCGCGTCTCGATCAAAGTCGCGTGGCCTATCAGAGCGACGCCTAAGAGTTGGCCCAAACGGTTGCGGCAGGCGTAGAACGTGCCGCGATTGAGGGGACTCGTCAGCCCGTTGTCGCGTATCAGGCCGGACATAAAGACAGTGTACACGGGACGCGCCGCGAGGAAGGCGAGAATTTCTGTTTCGTCTTCTTTCTCGGTGAGAGGATGAACCATCAGAGGTGCGTCCTTCACTGAAACTTGCGCGTTCAAGATTTCTTTCTCCGTTGAAAAGCAGGATGAAAGTTGAAAGAAGGAAGGATGAAAGTGTGTTGATTCAAGCTGAGTAGTCATACTTTCATCCCTCCCTTCTTTATCTTTGCTCCTAGCGCTTGGGTTGCATGGACGGCCCCTCATCTCCGCCGACCATCGCAGATTGGGCCTGCACGATAGAGTCGCTCAGGAAAATTCCGTCGCCGAGGAAGATACCATCGCCTTGCAGAATGCCGTCGCCGATGAAGATGCCATCCGACAGGAAAATTCCGTCGCCGAGGAAGATACCGTTGCAGAAGATGTCGCCGTCACCTAAGTAGATGCCGTCGCTGGTCAGGATTTTGTCGCCGAGGAAGATACCGTCAGTCATCAATGTGTTATCGCCGAGGTAGATTCCATCGCCGAGATAGATACCGTCGCCGAGGTAGATGCCTGTGCCATAGACCTTCTGGTACTTCATAATCAGGTTTGTGCCTGTGGCGTAGGTGCTGCCCGCGACGATGCCTTTGGACCAATCGAACGTCTCGCCGTTGATGGTGGTCGTCTGCGTCGGGACTGTGGTGGTGGTCAACATGTTCGCGCCGACAGCCGTGTTGTTAGTCAGGTCTGTGCGGACGAGTTTGGCGAGGCGAACAGAGCCTTCGATATTGAGCTGGCCCGTGCCCTGCTCGAACATATTGAAGCCTGCTAACGGGTCAGCCGTGTACATCAGGATCGTCTTGACCATGTTCGGCGTCAGCTTCGGATTGACTTGCAGCATGAGAGCCGCCGCGCCCGCCACAACCGGAGTAGCCATTGACGTGCCGCTCAGATACATCAGCTTCTTGTTGTCGTCATCTTCAATGCCTGAATCCAGTTCGGGATGCTGTTTGACGATCAGGTTAGGATTGTTTTTACCGTCGTCCGCTTCGGCGAAGATCAGCTTGTTGCCGGGCGCAACGATGTCCGGCTTGACGATGTTGTCATAGCTCTTAACGCCGTTCTCGTCCGTCGTGAAGCTGCGCGTCGGGCCGCGCGAGCTATAGGTGGCAATGGTGTCGTCGCTGTGCTTGCTCGTGCCGAGAGTATTGGTTGCGCCGACAGTGATGGCGGAAGGCTCGTTGCCGGGCGAGTGAATCTGGCCGTAAATCTTCTGTCCCGTAGCGTCTTTGCCGTTGTTTCCGGCGGCAGCGACAACGACGAGGCCGTTATCAACTAACTGTCGGACGGCGCGGCACACAGGGTCGTTCTTATAAGAATCAATCGCGGGTGCGCCGAGGCTCATGTTGACGATGCGTATGCCGTACTTGTCCTTATTGGTCGGATTGAGTGAGCTGAGTGGCTTGGTCGGGTCAACCGGAGAAAGAAACCAGTTGAGCGCACTCAACAGGTTGGCAGTGCTGCCGGTGCCTTGTGCGTTCAAGACGCGCAGATTGACGATGTTGGCGTTGGGCGCGATGCCGGAATAGCTGCTGCCATCCTTGACGCTCACGCCTGCGGCGGCGTTGGCAACGTGCGTGCCGTGGCCGTAGTAGTCCTTGTCAGCTTTATTCTCAACCGTAAAGTCTTTCTTAAATTTCACGCGGCCTTCAAAGGCTCTGTGCGCGGTATCCATGCCGGAGTCAATGATGGCGATGCCGATGCCCGTGCCGTCAATGGTCGTGTTTGTGCCGAGCAGTCCGCCCAGCAGAGAGTTGCTGGAAGGATTACGCACAGCGTCCGCGCCTGTCGTCTGCGTGACGTGGCCGAAAGAGCGAATCTCCCTGTCAACTGAGAGGTGGCGCGTGTGGCTGTTCGCGGCCAACTCTTCGATAGCTTTAACAGGAACTTCGACACGCATTGCGCCAATCTGCTGCATGAAATCGCTGACCAGCACGCCCTGACGCTTGAGCGTCGTCATCAACTCTTCGTTTTTAACATCATCTGCCTGAAGGATGACGCTCACGCGCTCTGTTTTTGAGCTTGCGCCCTGCACCATCTCTCTCAGGTCAGCAGAAACTTTGTCGCCTTCAAACTCTTCCATGTTCTTCTTCACGTCGTCGAGCTTCTCGGCCTGAGCATCTTTCACTTCGCCGACGCGAATCTGTTGGAAGAGTGGGGAGAGTGAAGCGTCCGCGTTAATTTCAGCGAACGCTTCGGGAGAGGCTGCGCCGACGACTTGCAGTTGATTACCTGCAAGCGCATCACGAAGGGAATTGGAGACAGCCGCGTTAGCGCGTGCGCCGACAAACTGTTCGAGGCCGCTCAGGAAAAGTATGACTTCGCCTCTCGCGCCCGTCGTCTCTGCAAGCGCTGATTGCAAGCGCGCCGCAAACTCTTCCGGCGTCTTTGCCTTCGCGCTCAGCGCATCCACGTTGAGGCTGAAGAGCCGTTTGCTGCGCAGGCTCTCAGGCGCATCGCCCGTCGCAATCTTCATTGCGAGAGCTTGAGCGAATTGCGAAGCGTTAAGGCTCGAATCGGTCAGAAACACAGGGTTGCGACGCCCGTCTCCGGCAAGAAGCTGCGCGGCGCGGTTGATCTCCGCGTCGTGTCCTGAGAGCTGCTCAAGCCTGCCCTGTCGCGCAAGTTTGGTCAGGTCTGTCGCATAACGTGAAAGCACAGGATACTGCATTTTCGTGCGAGCGGCCTTGCTGGCAGAGCTTTTCTCTTTCACGCTCTGCGCGTGTGTGCTGCGTCCGACGAAAGCTAAGCTTGCGCTCATGGATGCAGCCAGCATGAGCGAGATACACAATGAAGCTCGGGAACGTTTGATCGTTTTCATTGCCAATCCTTGTTGAAGTTAAGTCGTTCGTTCATTCTTGCTCTTTTCGTATTCTGCAATGCGCCCGAAAGAGTTGAGAGATAGCTACTCTTTGCTGTCTCTTTGTCGTCGCATCTGAAACCATCATCTGCCTCGTCTGGCAGCCGTGCTCGAAAGATAGAAACTTCCGCCACGCGTCACAGTCAATAACAACCGTTGTGCCATGATTGATGAGAACAGGAAATGCGCGTTTTGCTTAGGAAATTCGCGGGATTAGGGATAGAGTAGGCGCACCCTGAGAGGCCGCATCGTTCATCTTGAAAGATTGCGGTCAGTCAGTTTGATTGAAATGACATCGTAGGGGGCAGGGCAAGTCCTCGGCCCACATGCTTGCAAGACGGAAAATTAACAGGGATGGACAGGATAGACAGGATAAAAACAGGGCGGGCAATCCTCCTATTTCAAATTTGAAATCTCAAATCCCAAATCCTTTATCCTGTCTATCCTGTCCATCCCTGTTTGAATCTTTCGTGAGTTGACGGGCAGGGACAAGCCCTGCCCCTACATATTTGGTAGAAAAATTTTGTTTCAGGCGGTTGTTAATAAAAGTCTTCAGGGAGCGTTTTATGAGCGGAGACAAAGTGAAGGAGGAAGACGTGCAAGCCACCGCTACGCAACTTAAACCGGTCCCCGCGCCCCCGAAAGAACTGGAAACTCTCTTTCGTGAGCACAACGACCAGATTTTCCGCGCCGCCTACAGAATTACAGGAAGCCACACGGACGCAGAAGACGTGCTTCAAACTGTATTCCTGAGACTTGTGCGTAGAGAAGAGACGCCGGACCTCTCGCCCAGCCCCGCGAGCTATTTTCACAGGGCTGCGGTCAACGCTTCTCTGGACCTCATGCGCAGCCGCGCCAGATCGAAACACGTCGCTATGGAAGACGTTGAATCAGACCTCGCTGCCAGCCCTCGCTTAAACCCTGAGACACAACATTCGGACAAAGAGATGCGCAAGCTGATTCAGGAATCAGTGGCGCATCTTGGCGAGCGCGCTGCCGAAATTTTTGTCCTACGCTACTTTGAAGGATACGACAACCACGAGATAGCAAAGCTGCTCGGCACATCACAGATGGTGATTGCCGTCACCTTGCATCGCGCCCGGGGTCGTCTGCGAAAAGAGATTGGCGAGTATTTGGAGAAACATCATGAAGCGTAATCAAGAGCTAGATGCAATTTTGGATGGTGCCACTGCGAAGATTCGCGGTGAGATAGTTGACAACCAGACCGTCACAGACGCGGCGGATCGCGTCTGGGCGCGTCTCTCTATGGAGAGCGCCGTAAGTGCGCCCGCTACAATTAATATGAAACAAGCCGAACACATAGAAAGCTGCGCAGACTTTCAATCTTTGATTCCTGCGTACCTGCGCAACGAGCTAAACACTTCGCGCGCTCTTCTTTTGGAAGACCACACGCACGAATGTATCCCATGCCGCAAGGCTCTCAAGGCCGCGCGCACAGGTCAAACATCCGTCGCAACCGTCAGCCAATTCAAGCGGAAGCAAACCAGCGTGCAGCCCGCCATCTGGAAATGGGCTGTTGCCGCGATGGCCCTGATCGGCTTCAGCTTTGCGTCCTACATCTTCGTTCAGCGTTCCAACTACTTCGGCCACGACGTGCAGGCGCGCGTGCGTTCCGCCAACGGCGTGGTCTATCGCGTCAGTGAAACGGAGAGCCGCCCCATCGCCCTCAATGAAGAGATTCATCAGGGCGAGCGCATCCGCACCGCGAAAGATGCGACTGCTGTGGTCGAACTCGCGGACGGCTCGCAGGTAGAGATGCGCGAACGCTCCGAAGTTTCCATGACAGAGAACAATCAGGGCGCAACGATTCATCTTGAGCGCGGCAACGTCATTGTCGAAGCCGCCAAGCAGCGCCAGAAACATCTCTACGTGCAGACGGCAGATTCGCTCGTCTCCGTGACAGGCACAATCTTCTCCGTCAATAGCGGCACGAAGGGTTCGCGCGTCTCCGTCGTCGAAGGCGAAGTACACGTCAACCACGCGGGCAACGAGAACATCCTGCATCCCGGCGATCAGGTCACATCGCAGCCGAGCCTCGAACATGTGCCCGTGCAACAGGAAGTTTCGTGGAGCAGGAACGCAGATAAGTATGCGAAGCTCGTCAACGAACTCGTTGCGCTGCGCAAAGATTTGAATCAGGGAGTGCCGAAGCCGGGCCTGCGTTATTCGTCCCGCTTCCTCGACATGGTTCCTGAGGGCACGGTGCTCTACGCCGCGCTGCCCAACTTCACAACGACCCTGACCGAATCGCACAAGATTATGCAGCAGCGCATTGACCAGAACGCCGCGCTGCGCGATTGGTGGAACGAAGAACACAAGCAAAAAGGTATCGGCCCGAACGAAATGATTGGCAAGATTCGTGAGTTTGGCGAATACCTCGGCGAAGAAATTGTTGTGAGCGCGGAGATGGATGCGAATGGGCGTCCCAACGGCCCGCTCGTTCTCGGCGAGTTGAAAAACTCCGCAGGCTTCCGCCCTTATCTTGAGAATCAGCTTAAAGCCATCAAGCTCATGGGCAAGAATGGACCAACGGTTCAGATTATTGACGACCCTCTGGCGGTGAGCGATGCGCAGGCTGCTGACGAGAAGCCTCTGACAGAGAACGCTCCGAAAGCAATTTACATCTGGATTAACAACGACTTCTTCGCCGCTTCGCCGAAGCTTGGTCAACTCAAGCAGTTGGCCTCGAACCTCAAATCGCCCGGCTCAAACCAGTTCGCAAGCTCGCCGTTCCACGAGCGTATCGCGGGCGTTTACAAAGAGGGCGCAGGACTCATCGTCGCCGCAGACCTTGAAAAGATTACGGCGCAGCTTGTTAATCGCAACGTCAAGACGGAAGAAGATCAGAAGCGCGTCACGGCTTTCCGCGAGTTGGGCCTGCTCAATCTGAAATACTTCGTCGTGGACCAGAAAGAGGTTGACAACAAGACGCACAGCCGCGCGGTGCTGAGCTTCAGCGAGCGTCGTGGCATAGCTTCATGGCTTGCCGCGCCCGGCCCGATGGGCGCGCTGGAATTCATCTCGCCGGATGCGAATGTTGTTGCGGCCTTCGTTGTCAAAGAACCTGCGTCGCTCGTTGATGATCTGCTCGGCGTGATGGATAAAGTCTCGCCCGAGTTCCGCAAAGGTCTTGAGAAGGCGCAGACCGAGCATGGCTTCAATCTTCGTCGGGACATTGCCGCGCCCCTCGGCGGCGAGTTCGCCTTCGCCATTGATGGTCCAATTATTCCGACGCCTTCGTGGAAGATAGTGCTGGAAGTTTACGATCAAGCGCGTCTGCAACAGACGTTCGAGAAGATGGTTGATGAAGTTAACAAAGAGGTGGCGAAGAATGGCGGCAAGGGCACGCTTCACTGGGAGCGCGCTGATGTGAGCGGTCACACCTTCTACACTCTCAAGTCTGACGGCTACGGTATGGAGTTCAACTACACCTACGCGAACGGTTACCTGATTGCTGCGCCGAGCCGCGCGCTGCTTGATCGCTCGATTCGTTATCGTGAGTCGGGCTACACGCTGCTGCACTCTGCGCGCTTCATCGCCGCGCTGCCCGAAGACGGCAACGCCAACTTCTCTGCGATTCTTTATCACGACCTTGCGCCTCTGCTGCAACCTGTGGCGCAACGCATGTCTGATTCAAAGAATCTCTCTGAAGAACAGCAACAGGCGCTCAAGTCATTCGCGGATGCGCCGCCGACGCTCGCTTATGTTTACGCGCAGGGCGATTCAATCACCTTCGCGGCCAACACAGAGGGCGGCCCGTTCGGTCTCAGCCTCAGTAACCTGCTCGGCGCACCGAACAACTTCGAGATTCAGGGAATCCTGATGCGCGGTATGAACGGCAAGGAAGCGAAGAACAGCAAGTAGGAAGGATGAAGGATGAAGGATGAAAGAAGGCTAATTCAGTTTGAATAGTTATTCTTTCATCCTTCATCCTTGCTCTTGATTGGAGATTGAGAAAATGAATAAGACATTACTGATTATCACGATTGCGCTGGCGGCTCTGGGTTTCGGCTGCGGGCACGGAAGAGGCGGCGGCGATGTGGCGATGACCGCGCACGACGAGATTCACAAGACTTTCAAACTCTCGCCGGGCGCGCATGTCGAAGTCGCCGGTATCAACGGCTCTGTCAAGATTGAGACGAGCGACGGCGACGTGGCCGAAGTTCATATCCTGCGCGACGCTTCGGACCAACAGACGCTCGCAAAAACGGCAGTTGACATTGTGCAATCGCCCAACAGCCTCTCCGTTCTCGGCGAGCAACAGAGCGGCGGCAGCTTCCTGCGCGAAATCTTCGACACCAAACAGCATCGCTCGCGTCTTCAAGTCACGCTCAAGATTCCGAAGCAGGTTGACCTTTTAGCCAAAGGCATTAATGGTCCCGTCACTGTCGGAGAGATTAACGGCCCTGTCGTCGTCAAGAGCGTCAACGGCCCCGTAGAGATTGCGCAGGCCGCAAGCAACTCGGAAGTCAAAGGCGTTAATGGTCCCGTCTCAATCAAGATTGCACAGCTTGGCGAGCAAGGCCCGAGCGTCTCAAGCGTCAACGGCAACATACAGATTCTTCTCGCGGACAACCTCAACGCGGATGTGGACGTGAAGGGCATCAATGGCCGTGTTCATTCAGAGATGCAGAACGTCACCATCGAAGAAGAGAAGAACAACAGGCATTATCATGCGCGCGTCGGCAACGGCGGCACAGAGATTTCCGTGAGCGGCATCAACGGCAACGTCACACTCGTCAGCGCGGCGATGAAAGACAAAGAGAAGGACGCTAAGCAGAAGGACTCGAAGCAGAAAGACGACAAGCCGTCGGAAGAAGAGGCGGACGTTAAATCTTAATTCGACGTAACGGAGTTTCAGCAAGCACAAGGAGCATTCCATGTTTCAAGCAAACACGATCATCAAATCCAACTTCACCAGGCGCATCGCTTTCATCTCAACCCTCTTCGCCATCATCTTCGCTGCGCAAGGTTGCAGCCACCATCAGTCGACGAAGAATTTCGGCTCGCACAAGATCACAGTCGCGCAGCATGAGGGCTTCACCACGCGCATGGGCATAGAAGAGCGCGGCGATGTGGCAGTCTTCCATTTCGAGGGCTACACCTTCGAGGGTCGCCGCCTGAAGATAGACATCAATAACCGTGAAGAGGTCACGCAGAATGGCGACCTGCTCGGCAAGTTGAAGAAGGGCGACGAGGTCACGATACATTCCAACGGCCTCACGGTCGTCTCTGCTGAAAAAGGCTCGCTCGATTTCGGCCAGACAGGAAAGTATCTGCAATCAAACGTCGAGCAGGCATCCGCTCAGACTATTAACAAATAAGCGAGCGTCTCAAAATTGTAAGGGCAGGGACAAGTCCTCTGCCCGTGTATTAACCGGAAAGAAGAATTCAAACAGGATGGACAGGATGAACAGGATAAAGAATTAGTTTCTTATCCTGTCTATCCTGTCCATCCCTGTTAATTTTCTGTCTTAGCAAAGATAAGGAGGGAAGAGCATTGAACCGCACTCTTCAACACAATTCACGTATCAACGACGCGGATGCTCTCATCCAGATCGCGCTGCTCATCGGTCTCGGCCTCTCGATTCTCATCCTGAACAGGTGGGACCACGTTGCTGTCAGAACGGCGCTCGGCATTTCATGGGGCGTCTCGATGCTGCTGTTGAATGCGCCTGAGCTTGTCCGCGTGATAAAACAGAGCGAACGTTATCGCAGGAATTAACGTAGAGTAGAGAATGAAACCAGTCATCAGTCTTGAAAGCTTGAGCGTGACGTTTGGCAAGCGTCCGATCTTGAGGGAGTTGCAAGGCGACCTGCATGGACGCGCCATCGGCCTGCTTGGTCCAAACGGCGCGGGCAAGACCACGCTGATTCACACGCTGCTCGGTTTCCACGCCGCGACCACCGGAACAGCGCACATCTTCGGCAAAGACATCTCTGCGGAGGCGAAACAGATTCGCTCTCTCGTCGGTTACATGCCTGAGCGCGACGCTTTCATTGCGAAGATGAGCTGCGTGCGCTTCGTCGGCCTGATGGCGGAGCTTTCCGGTCTTCCGTCCGATGCCGCACTTGAGCGTGCGCACGAAGCTCTCTTCTACGTCGGTCTTGGCGAAGCTCGTTATCGCAACCTCGACACATACTCGCTCGGCATGAAGCAGCTTGCCAAACTTGCTCAAGCGATTGTGCATGGCCCGAAGCTCATCATTCTTGACGAGCCTACGAACGGGCTTGACCCGCCGACGCGCCAGCGCATGATTCGCTTGATAAGTGAGATACGCGATAGCGGGCGCGCGCACATCCTGCTCTCGTCGCATCTCCTGCGCGATGTCGAAGAGTGTTGCGAAGAGATTTTAGTTTTGAAAGACGGGCGCATCGCCGCCAACTGCAACCTTGAGGAAGAGCGTCGCGCCAACAAGCGTTTTCTTGAGATGGAGACGCGCGGCGATGACGGCGCGTTTGCGCAGGCCATTGGGAATCTGGGCTGCGAGTATGCGTTGACGGGCGAGCGTCGCATCAAGCTCGTGTTGAAGGAAGGCATAGAGATCAGCGACCTCTACGCCCTCGCCGCCGAACGCAACGTGCAGATTCGCCGTCTCAACTACAAACGCGACTCGCTGGAAGACATTTTCCTGAAAGCGATGGAATGAAACTCAACGTCTGGGAGCGCAGGCATCTTGCCTGCTATGAGCGCGAATGCGCGAACAAACGATAGAAATATTTTCAAGATTGAGCCAAAGCTAAAGTGTTTGAGCGTGCTTCGCGCACGCTATGCAGGCAAGATGCCTGCGCTCCCGGGAGGGCTTAGAGATGTCCGTTTATGAACACACTTATAAGCAATACGAAGGGCCTCTGACGCCTGAGTGGTCGCGTTTTCTAGTGATACCGCGCCATGCTTACAGGGATGTTTTTCGCTCGAAGTTGTTCATCGCGTTCTTCTGCGCGTGCTTTGTGTATCCTCTGGTGGCGGCGATATTGATTTACCTGCATCACAACGTCAACGCGCTCGGCATTCTTAAATTAGACCTCGCGGAGCTTGTGCCGATTAACGCTTCATTCTTCGAGACGTTTGTGGTGGTGCAGGGCACGTTCGCATTCTTCTTGACGATGCTCGTGGGGCCGCCGCTCGTCTCGCGCGATTTGTCTAACAACGCGCTGCCGCTCTATCTCTGTCGTCCCATCTCGCGCGCAGAGTATGTGATTGGCAAGATGTCTGTGCTGTTGATTCTTCTTTCTTTCATCACATGGATTCCGGGCCTGATTCTTTTTCTTTTTCAATCATATTTGGAAGGCGCGGGTTGGCTGGGCCACAATCTGCGCATCGCCTTTGCCATCTTCGCCGGGTGCGTGGTTTGGATTCTGATTTTAGCCTTGCTGTCGCAGGCGCTCTCGGCGTGGGTCAAATGGAGAATGGCGGCGAGCGCGGCTCTGCTCGGTCTCTTCTTTATTCCGTCAGTCTTTGCCGAAGTCATCAACAGTCTCTTCATGACGAAGATTGGCAATCTCATCAGTTTGCCGAGGGTGATGGGATACATCTGGTCGGGGCTGTTCGGGAGTTTCAGTCGCGGAGTGGAGACTGTGACGACGCATCGCGGCGGACGTTTCATCAGGCGCGAGTATCTGGAGCCGCCTTTGTGGAGCGCGTGGTTTGCGGTCGCGCTGCTCTGCGCGGTCTGCCTTCTGCTCTTGATTAGAAAAGTTAGAGCTTACGAGGTGGTGAAATCATAATGTCGCAAGCTGCTGAACAGATTATTGTCTTTGAGGATGTCTCGAAATTTTACGGAGAGATTCTGGGCGTTAATCGCGTCAATCTTTCGATTGAGCCGGGCATCACCAGTCTTGTCGGGCCGAACGGCTCTGGCAAAACGACGCTGATGAATTTGATGACAGGGCTGCTTCAACCAACTCGCGGCAAGATTAATGTGCTCGGCACTCCGCCTTCCGAGCCTGAAACGCTCTTTCGCAAACTGGGCTACTGCTCGCAGTTCGATTCTTTTCCAAAGGGCGTAACGGGGCGCGAGTTTATCAAATCGTTTCTGACAGTGCATGGATACAGCCGCAGCGATGCGGATGATCTGGCGATGAAGTCGCTTGAGAGGGTCAATCTGGTTGAGGCTGCGGATCGCAGAGTCTCTGCCTATAGCAAAGGTATGAGGCAGCGCATACGGCTCGCGCAGTCAATCGCGCACGGGCCAAGCGTGTTGATTCTTGACGAGCCTCTCAACGGCCTTGACCCGATGGCGCGTGCGGAAGTCATCGCGCTCTTTCGCCAGCTTGCTAAAGAAGGTCTCTATCTCATCCTCTCAAGCCACATCCTGCACGAAGTGGATATGATGAGCGATTCCGTGGTGCTCTTGAATAACGGCTACGTCGTCGCGGAGGGCGACATACACGGCGTGCGCGACGAGATGGAGGACCACCCCATTCAGATTTTGATTCGTTGTGATCGTCCTTCACGGCTTGCCGCGCGCGTCTTTGAAGCGGACAACGTTGTGGTCGAAGCGCGGATACATGAAGATCGTGGAGGCTTGTTCGTCAAGACGCGAGATGCAGATAAGTTCTATTTGTTATTGAACAAGATCGTAGTCGAAGATAAACTCAACGTCGAATCTGTCGCCCCCGTTGATGACGATCTCAACGCGGTCTATCAATACTTGATCAGTTCGGAGGGGACGGCGAGATGAGCGCAAAGGTTGAAGCGATGCCAGCAGAGAAAACAAAAGAAGGGCTGCCGTGGGCGCAGTGGCTTCGTCAAACGGGCGCGATTATGCGTCTTGAGATCAAGAAGAATTTCCTGAGCCGTCGCTCGTTCCTGATCTACCTGCTCGCGCTGATGCCCGTTTTGCTGCTCGCGCTGCTTGCTATCTTCGGCACGTCTGAGACGAACACGATGAGGGTGCTTGACGCGCAGGGCAATGTCGTCTCCGAACAGGTCACTACTGGTCCCGGCCCGTTTGCAGGAGGCGAGGCGAACATCGTCTTTGCGGTCATCTACGGCGCGTTGATTTTGAGGACCGTCATCTTCTTCGGCTGCGCGTGGATTTTTATGAACCTGTTTCGCGGCGAGGTGGTGGACAGGAGCCTGCATTACTACTTTCTCTCGCCCGTGAAGCGCGAAGTTCTGGTCGCAGGGAAATATCTTTCGGGCCTTGTCACTGCCGCGATTCTTTTTTCCGCGACTACTATCCTGTGCCTCTTCTTCTTATATTTCGGCTTAGGCTCTGCCGCAGCCTCGCAGTATCTGTTCAACGGGCCGGGCCTCACGCAGGCTTTAACCTATGAAGGCATCACGCTGCTGGCGTGTCTCGGATACGGCGCAGTTTTTCTGGCTATCGGCCTCTTCTTTCGCAACCCGATTATTCCGGCGCTCCTGATTTACGGTTGGGAATGGCTCAACTTCCTGCTGCCGCCGCTACTGAAAAAGGTCAGCGTCATACATTACCTGCACTCGCTTGCGCCCGTGCCGCCGCCGGACGGCCCTTTCGCTATCGTCGCCGAACCGACGCCCGCGTGGCTTTCCATTCCCGGTCTACTGATATTCACCGCGCTCGTGCTCCTGCTTGCGAGCTATCGCATACGACGCATGGAGATCAGGTACGGC
>JBAWGU010000234.1:0-10414 GCA_049593215.1 Pyrinomonadaceae bacterium | reverse complement strand
TATCTGGATTGATCTGGCTAACTCGCCGCACGTGCCTTTCTTTCGCGCGTTGATTCCTGAATTCAAGCGGCGCGGGCATGAGGTGGAGGTGACTGCCCGAAAATTCGCGCAGACGGTTGAGATGGCGGAAGCGGCGGGCCTGTCAACAGTTGTGATAGGCGGGCACGGCGGCGGGCGTCTGTTGGGTAAAGCGGAGAACTTAATCGGGCGCGCGGCTTCGCTTGCGCGTTGGGCGCGCTCTCGTAAGTTTGATCTAGCGGTCAGCCACAACTCTTACGCGCAGACTGCCGCCGCGCGTGCGCTCCGAATCAAGAGCGTGACCTTGATGGATTACGAGCACCAGCCAGCGAATCATCTTGCTTTCAGATTAGCCTCACGCGTCATTGTGCCGCAGGCTTTCCCGGAAGACGCGCTCAGACGCTTCGGCGCGCGAGCCTCAAAGGTCAGGCGCTACAACGGCACGAAGGAAGACGTTTATCTCGCGGACTTCGCAATGGATGAGAAATTTGAGAACGAATTGCGCGCTCTCGGTGTTAATGAAAACGATGTGCTCGTCGTTGTGCGTCCGCCCGCGCGCGAAGCTCTCTATCATCGTTTCGAGAATGAGCTTTTCGACCAACTGCTTGATCGTCTCTCCGGGCAACGAGACGTTAAAGTTATCCTGCTCGCGCGCACACACGCGCAGCGCGAACTCTACAAAGAGCGCGAGAGCGCAAACTTTCGTCTCCCGCGCACAGCTTTAGACGGCGCGAATCTCATCGCGGCAGCCGATGTGGTCATCAGCGCAGGCGGCACGATGAATCGTGAGGCAGCCGCCCTCGGCGTCCCCGCCGCAACCATCTACGCCGGACGCTGGGCCGCCATTGATGAACAACTCCTGCGCGAAGGAAGACTCAGGCGCATCAACACGCTGGAAGATTTGCAGGCGTTGCCGATTGAGAAGAAGAGAGACGCAAAGGCACGCCGCGCCCTGCATGTGCGAGATGAAGTAGTGGATTTGATACTTGGTGAGTAGTAAATTATGAATGGCAAATAGTGGTAAAATATTTTTCCGCTATTCACTATTCATCTGGACAGAATGAGAGCTGAACGAATCGTAGAGAGAGCGAATGAAGCGCGGGATGTGCGCGTGCCGGGACGTGCTCCTGCGTGGATGATTCCAACTGTCAAGACTGCGCTTGTCTTGGCGGATGTGTTGCTTGCCGCGTTCGCTTTTGTGGGAGCTTTCTATTTTCGTGAGGACCAGCCAATCGTTCAGCAGAACAATGTGGGCCAGTACGTTTGGAGCGCGCGGTTTGCTCCTTACGGAGCGTTGCTGGTGTTCGTCCTGCTGATACGCTTGCTCACGCTCGCTTATCAAGACCTCTACAGGCTGCGCGGCGAATTCTCGTTTGTTGACGATGCGGTGCGCGTGTTCAAGGCTGTGGCGACGGGATCGCTGCTGATTCTGGCACTGGCGTTTCTCTATCGAGGCGGATTGAGATACCGCGCCTTCTCGTATGCGCGCGGCGTGTTCGTCCTCGACTTCGCGCTCGCGCTCGTGTCGTTCGGCATTGTGCGTTTGATTATTCGCAGCGCGCAGACTTTCGCCCGCAAACGTGACATCAATTTGATTCCGACGCTGGTGGTCGGACGCGGGCCGGAAGCCGCGCTGTGCATCAAGGAGATGCGCGAGCGTCCCAGCCTCGGCTATCGCGTGATCGGCGTGATTGAGAACGGCTTGATTGACGAGAGCGTGCCGGAGAGTTTTGAAGGCGTTCCTGTTGTAAGCGACATCAATGGCTTGCCCGACGCGATTCGTGAGTCGGGAGCGAATGAAGTGATCATCACGGATCAGAGAGTTTCGGGCGATGCTCTCTTTGATGTGATGATGCGGAGCGGGCGCAGGCACGGCGTGGAGTTTCGCATTGCGCCGAGCCTCTTCAACTGCCTGCCGCGCAAGACGGAGATAGACCAGATCGGCGCGCTGCCGATGATACGCCTCTTCCGCGAACCACTCTCAAGCGCGGCCCGCATCCTCAAACGCGCCTTCGACATTTGTATTTCCTTGCTGGCGATAGTGGTTCTCGCTCCACTCTGGCTCTTCATCGCCTTGCTCATCAAGTTTGATTCGGAAGGCGCTATCTGCTACGCGCAGGAACGCGTCGGCATGGACGGGCGCATCTTCCTCTTCTACAAATTTCGCACGATGCACGTTAATTCCGACGACGCGATTCACAGAGAATATCAGAGGCAGTACATCGCCGGACGGCCCGAAGCTAATCTGGGCGATGATGAGAAACCTGTCTTCAAGATTCCAACTGATAAGCGCATCACGAGGGTCGGACGCGTGCTGCGTCGTTTGAGTCTGGATGAGTTGCCGCAACTCCTCAACGTCCTGCGCGGCGACATGAGCGTTGTCGGCCCGCGCCCGCCCATCCCTTATGAAGTCGAAGCCTACGAACTCTGGCATCGCAAGCGACTGGACATGAAGCCCGGCGTCACAGGACTCTGGCAGGTCTCTGGCCGCAACCGCCTCCCCTTTGAAGAGATGGTCCGCCTGGACCTCTTCTACATTGAAAACTGGTCACTCCTGCTCGATCTCAAAATCATCTTCCGCACTCTTCCCGTCATGCTGCGCGGCGATGATGCATATTAATAGAGCCAAATTATCGCCTTGACGGCATCCCTATAAATGAAGATAATATGAGTGGAGGCTTTGTGGCGGTAATCGCTGCATTGCCTTTTCTTTTTATTTCTCACCTTGCATATCTCTCGTGCGAAGATCTGTAATTAATTGAAAACTCCAAATCTCAAAATTTGGGTTTTCTCCAACCTGACGCAAGGTTCTGTGCCTCAGCCGACTAATCCGATCCACTATACCATCTAGTTCTACCCGTGCTGGCTCAGTCATGCCTGCTATTCGCCGAAATCCCCAAGAAACGGTGTAGGCAATTAAATCAGCTACTTGTATTCCTGTCGTTAGATCAGAATGAACAAAAAACGGCTCTGGAATAATATGGCCGGACATTTGTCTCCCCTTAACAGTACGCTTAAAGTAGCGATCCATCTGTCCGACTAAGATGTGGCTACGACTCTTTTCAAGTTCGTCAAAAACAACTATGCCGGAAGTTGAGGGGCTAATCTCCTCAAGAAAATAGAAGAATCGTTCAAAAAGATAAGCGTAATCTTTGCGCAAGTAATCTGAAGAAGGCGGTGCTGGAGCGTCTTTAGTGACAATGCTGGCAAATGCTTTACACCTAAAGCGTGAGCATATTTCAAAGACCTCATTAACGTAAGCAATTTTCGCTTGAGCTAGAGCCACTATTTCACGCTTTCCGGCAACGCTTCCATTTTCCAGACAATTCCTTGCTAACCATCGTCTGTCTTGCTCTGCAATTGTAGGCAATAAATTAGCTTGTCGGAAAACTTTCTTCTTCAGCATCTTTTTACCTTTTGTCTCTGCTGTATCTAGGCTATAACGCCGCATGAATTGTCGCTCCTCCGCTTCCTGAATAGCTATAATCAAATTCCACAGGTCTTGATCTTCAATAGCAATACCTGCAAGGACTTCATACGGAGATGCCTTATGATCTTGACCGCTCTCGTCAATAAAAAGAAAGTAGGCCATTCAAAACTCCCTTCTAAAATTATTGTTAATTTAAGCCCGCCAGAGCCAATTCAAGCAAGATGATTTTCTGGATGCCTTTGTAGAACGACTCGATCTCGCAGCTTTCCGTGAGGGCGTGAGAATCGCTGCAAGGGCCTGCGCCTGTGGAGATTGCGGAGATGCCTGCGAGCAGGGCTGCGCTCGAATTGTTTGAGCCTGTCGGCGTGATTGGCGGATCAAACCCCATCGTGCGGTGAACCGCTTCCGACATCTGCACGAGATAAGAGTTGCGGTGATTGGGAATCACTGCGGCGGGCGATTTTGAGATAACTTCTGTCCTGACCGTCATCCCTTCTCGCGCAGCCTCTTCGTCCAGTATGCTCGCAATCTTCTTTTCGAGGTCGGCGATAACTTCATTACTCGTCGAGCGCAGGTCCAACGTAAACCATGCGTCCGAAGCTTTCGCGTTGACGACTTCGGAACCGCCGAGCATTCCTATGTTGAGATTTGAAGAAGGATTGACGGGCACTTTCAATTCATAGATGCGCGAGATGGCGCGCGCGAGCGGGAGCGTGGCGGAGTAGGGCGGCGTGCTGGAGCGCGTGTGTCCGCCCGGGCCTATGAAGTGGTGGCGATACCAGTTGATGCCGATGCCCGCGTAGGTGAAACCTTCGTAGCCGCCGTCGAGCGCAACGTAATGATCTATCTTCCCCCTGTTCTCTTTCACAAACTGCGTTGCGCCCGTCAGCGCACGCTCTTCGTCAACCGTAAAGACGAAAACAAGATCGCCTCTGGTCCTAATCTTCGCCGCGTTGAGAGCGCGAATGCTTGCCAGCAGCGCTTCTATGTTGCGCGTGTCGTCGCCGATGCCGGGCGCATAAATCCTGCCGTCGCGGATCGTCGTTTTAATTTTCAAGCCCGGCTGAAAGACCGTGTCCATGTGAGCGTCGAAGACGATGACGGGGCCGCCGCCAGTGCCTTTGCGCGTGGCGATGAGATTGCCTGCGGAGTCGTAGTGTATGTTCTGGAGCTTGTATGGACGCAGGAGTTTTTCAATGTAAGCGGCGCGCTGCTGCTCCTGTCCAGAAGGCGCGTTGATCTCCGTCAGGTCAGACCATTCCTTCAGAATCTCAGCGCGGCTCGTCTCAATGTAGCTGAAGGCAGCTTTAATCTCCGCGCGATTCGCAATCGCCTGCACCTCTTCCAGATACTGCTTGACTGCGTCGTTCTGCGCGGGAGCGTTAAGGCTGTGGAAGAGTATGAAAGGAACGAGCGCGAGCGCGACGGTTTTCAATCTACGCATGAGTTACCCTCTGGTTGTTAAGCCGGATTAAAGTGCATGAGCCATGAGCTATTGTAAATGCTTCCGGCCACAATGCTGAACCAAATAATCACGCTCTTTCGGTTGCTCAAAGAAAAAGAGCGTGCGAAGTCTGAAAACAAACTTCGCACGCTCTTACATTATTTGTTGAAACGGCTAATCGTCCGGATCAGTGCTATCTCAGTTGATACATCTCGCGAGCGAGAGCCATCTCTTTACTGTTTATATGTGCCGATTTATGGAAGCCGCGTCTCGTGGGAGGAGAGCGAATACGGGCACAAGGTTTTGATCTTTATTCGGTGAGAGGTGATCGCTAAAACTTATTCTTCCGAGCACGTGGGGCGTGCCATCTGTTCAAACCGAAGAGCGATGAGTAGTGAGATTGAAAGCCTGACCGCCTCACTACTCTGCTCCAACATTCTTCATCATCGTTTCAAACTCCTGAAAGACAAAACATCTTCAAAGCTCTACGAGGGCGAAGGGGTTAAGGCTGAAATTAGTCGCCGAGGTAGATGCCCGCATTAGCTACGTCGCCGAGATAGATGCCTGTGATTGAGAAGATGATTCCCGAGGCATAATCGCCGAGATAGATGCCGGTGCCAACTTCTGCACGGTCGCCAAGGTAGATGCCCGTACCTGCAAAAGCCGAAGGGGTGCTCATTCCAACTACTGCTGCCAAAATCGCCATCGCTACCAAATTCTTGATTCTACGCATTGTCTTAATCTCCTTTTTTTTCAATTTTGGTTTCGGGGGAATCGGGTTTTCGTGTCCCGCTTCTGTTCCGCGTTAACTGCTTGCGTCCTTCTCTATTACAACCCCCGTGCCACTCTTTAAGAAACACCCCTCCATACCACTAAACCAAAGAACCACAAAAGCTTAGCCCCTCCGCACGCCTCCCCGCACCAATCCACACGCCTCCCCGCCAAAGTGAATACCAAGTACCCACTTCCCAGACAAAAACCATATTTCTTCCTGTTTTATGGAGTAATTAAAGAATAACAGGCTAGTGGCAACTTAGTATACAGGTGTTAATAGGGTATCCACGAGTTGGGCTTTGCCTAAAAACCCTCACTTGCCCAAAAACTGCTTAAGGTTTTGTGAGTCTGCCCAAAAAGCTATTTGAGCCGTTTCGGTCTGGATTTGGCGGGAGTTCTTAAAGGGAGTAAGTCTCTATGGCGACCTTGCAACATTCGTGCAAGGTGTTGGTGAGAAGTTCCCAGAAGATGAGCGGCCCGTGAGATGCCGCCTTCTGCTCTGATTAAAGCCTTCTCTATTAACTCATGCTCGTATTGTCTTAGCTCTACTAAATCGCTCACCTGAAAAGCGTCTTTTACTTTTTCAAAAGTCAGATGCTCGCCTAAATCTTCAATGATGATTAGCGCAGCTTCGCCCGCACGATTAACCGCGCCGCATTCCTGAGCGATACTGACAGCACGAAGCAAAGCAGCATAAGCCTGATCGTAACATTCCAAGCGTACCAACGCTCTACCGTGAATTATCAAGGCTTCGGAGAGTAAGCCTTGCTGCCCGCCATTATCTAACAATCTGACAGATGATCTGGCGACTCTCTCTGCTTCCGCATAACGCTTTTCAGATAGAAAGAGGCGAGCGCGGGTTTCGTCAACTTGAGCGACAGAGCAATAGTTTTTCAGGTTGAGTAGAAGTTGGCGGGCGCGGTCTAAGTGTAGCTCTGCTTCTTTATATTTGTGGACTTTGAAGTAAAGATAACCGAGATTGTTTTCGACGTTGGCTCGGTAAGGTTTATGCCCTGCCTCTTCAAAGTGATAACTTGCTGCCGCGTATTCAATGAAAGCTCTATCAAGGTAATCGGCTTTCTTCTCTAACTCCCAAAGGTTTTCTAATACATCAGCCAGCGTAACATGGTAGCTGCCTTTAATCATGTGGTTCTTTATCTTCTCAAACAGTGGCGCATTATCCAGAAGGATGCGGAGTGAATCAACAAAACAGGCAGCGTCACGTTCCACAAGAGCCAAACGCTGCAAGGCTCTAGCTTTCAACTCGCTATCCGTTGTCAGCCTTGAGAGTGCTTCTTTTAAGTAATCCCGCGCTTCGTTGTGTTCGCCTGTTCGCCAATAACACAGAGCAAGCTCAATCTGTGCTTCTGCGGCCTTCTTTCCATAGTGGAGTGATTCAAAGATAGCAAGGCTCTCGCCAATGAGATTCTTGGCTGTCTCCTGCGCTCCTGTGACTTGATTCTTACTGCCGATGATGCCCACCAAGACTCCTGCCCTTAAAAGCACTTCGCCCGCCATGATGCGCCCTAACCCTTCAACGTTCGGGCGTTCTCCGATGCGTTGCCATAACTCACCCATCGCTTGACGAGCCGCTTCATAGTCTCCCGTATCTTCAAGCTTGCGGGCTGACAAACAACGAAGCTCTGCCCGTTGGTCACATGTCAATTTCTGATTCTTTAGCTGGCGTAGAAGTGAGGTAAGCAGTTTCATGTGAGATGCACCTTACCGCAAGAGCCTTGCAAGAGCGTGAGTAAGATAAAGTATTTGCCTCAAGGCTTGCAAGAGGGTTGCAAGTCTGTTTTATTGATGCCCTTGCAACATTGTTGCAAGCGACTTTTGAAGGAGAAAGCCCAATGAAAACCTTACGTCAACTCTGCGCGGCTGTCATTTTGACACTCGCTATTGTTCTCTCTGCGAGCGCAGAGGGTCAGATCGGCTGTCCGGCTGCGGCTCAACCGCCGCCCGCGCCAACGGCAGACGGTCAGATAGGGTGTCCAGCTATGGCACAATCTGTCCTGCTCACTCTAGAAACCGTGTTCTTGCTGTCATAAGTAGGTAGCTAAAGTCTGGATTCTCACAGGCTGCTTTGAACTTCACAGGCGGCTAGGCGGGAGTGTGCTTGTTAGTTTATACGGTGGGTTGTAAGGGTGAAGAAAGGCGCGCAATGATCGCACGCCTTTCTTTGCTAATTGACTCCTAATTTTCGTCAGAAGGTTGTTCTGTCACGACCTTTGGCGGGCTTTCCTCTTCATCTTCAAACGCATCTTCAAGGTCTGCAACCTTTTTTCTTAGGACTTCTAAGTCTCTACGCTTAAGGGTTTCACCATATATTCTGACCTCCGCTCTAATGTTTCTCTGGAAAGATAGAGGAAAGGTAAACTCGAAAACACCCTTGCTTGGAGGCCGTGTGTCTCCTACCGTTGCCGCCCCAGATGCCGCGCCCTGCGCGCTGCCTGTTGATGGTTGCATTGGTTTTCCTCCCGTTGCCTGCCCAACTTCTGCGGATTCGTCACCAATACTATAATCTTCTGGCAAGGGATTAGCAATACTTATTGTTTCCCGAAAGACACGGATAAACTGCTCAACGCTATCTGGATTAAACTTCTCTTCTAACACTAAATGGCTTCTAAGTGCTGCATCCGAAGGGAGTTCGCCCTGATAATGTGCCAAAACTCTTTGGAACAAAGGTGGATTTAGGGCAGATTCCTTTATCAATCTTGTTCTTTCTTCCGATTCTTCAGGGAGATGTAGAATCCTAAATCCTAAATCTGACACGCGAAATTGGCCGGATTTTTCATCCAACAATCCGTATTGCTTTATGGCAGATACAACCCGTCCTGCCGTGCCGCTCCTTACGCCCCCCTTGTAGCCCAGATGTGAAAGGATAGCCTCAGCAGTTGTAAATGCCCTTTTATCATGCTGAAAAACCACTCTTAGACGTGTGATAGCATCATCTATTGGGATTATTGGGAAGCTAGGACTTCTATGCCGCTTCGCGCCATGCTCCGCCTTGCCATTCACGGATTTTTCGTCTGTGCTCATACAATAATAACCTCCACGACACACGATACTCGCTATCCGCACATTCGTCAAGAACAAAGGCGGCTAACACTAACTTTTTATCCGTCCTTAGCTTTTTATGCTTTACAGTTGAGAAAAAGAGCGTATAATGCTCGCAAGTTATTTGAAAAGCAAAAAGCCAGCAATCAAAGGCGCGAACCTTTGAAGCTGGCTTTTCTCTTGAGGCCGAGCGCATTGGACGTGCAACCTCGTTTCGTAAACGAGGGTCTAGGGGTTCAAAGCCCCTCTCGGCCTAACCATTTTTCAAAGCCTCGCCCGTTGAGTAAACAACCGACGAGGCTATCAACCACACAGCCGAAACTGCGTGATACGGTAAAGTTATTATACGCTTTCTGCTGTGTGGACTCAAGATAAAAGGAGAGTTCACACCATGAACATACGCGAGATAAAAGGCCAACACATAGCGCAGAGAGCGCACATCGTTCGTCACGGTGACATCTGGCTCGTTCCTTCCCAAGCTGGCAAAGGCAACTACAAAGTCAATCCAGAAAAGCCTTACTGTTCCTGCCCAGACTTTGAGTTTCGGCAACAGCCTTGCAAACACATCTTTGCAGTTGAAATAGTTGAGCGCACAAAAACGACTGTCACAGAGAACGGCAAGACAGTTGTTACAGAGACAGTGAAAGTCACGCGCCAAACCTATAAGCAAGAATGGCCCGCCTACAACAAAGCGCAGACGCAAGAGAAGAGACTGTTTCAATATCTCCTGCATCAACTCTGTCAAGGTGTAGGTGAGCCAGCGCAAACGAACGGCAGACCGCGCTTGCCCTTAGAAGATATGATCTTCTCAATGTGCTTCAAGGTCTATTCAACTGTTAGTGGTCGCCGCTTCATGTCAGATATGAAAGATGCTCACGGCAAAGGCTACACTTCAAAGCTTCCCTGCTACAACAGCATCATCAACTACTTTGAAGATGATATGCTCACGCCTTACTTGCAGATGCTTATAGAAGAGTCTGCTTTGCCACTGCAAGCCATTGAAACAGACTTTGCGGTTGATAGTTCGGGCTTTGCAGCCTGTCGCTTCTTACAGTGGATGCACGCGAAGTACAGCGACCCGCACATTATTGAAAAGAGAGATTGGCTCAAGGCTCATATATGTTGCGGAGTTAAAACGAACGT
This sequence comes from Pyrinomonadaceae bacterium, assembly GCA_049593215.1. Classification (GTDB taxonomy): domain Bacteria; phylum Acidobacteriota; class Blastocatellia; order Pyrinomonadales; family Pyrinomonadaceae; genus JBAWGU01. The sequence continues at coordinate 545 of JBAWGU010000234.1, read as the reverse complement.
CGTCACGGCTGTTGAGATTACAGACAAGTATAAAGGTGACAGCCCGCTCTTTAAGCCATTAGTTGAGCGCACGGCTGAAAGCTTTGTTGTCAATGAAGTCTCTGCTGATAAGGCTTATCTCTCAGGCGGGAACATGCAGACTGTTGTTAATGCTCACGGTATGCCCTACATCGCTTTCAAGGCTAACAGTAGCGCGAAGTATAAAAAACAGTCTGCGCTCTGGAAACAGATGTTTCATTATTACTCTTACAACACAGAACGCTTTATGAAGGCTTATCACAAACGCTCTAACGTGGAAACTACTTTCCACATGATAAAAGCAAAGTTCGGGGATGCGTTGCGGAGTAAGACAGAGCGAGCGCAGATCAATGAGCTACTGTGTAAGGTGCTGTGCCATAACATTTGTTGTCTCATTCAATAAACCTGTTGCGCGATAAGGATGGAGAGCATTTTACAAAGTGGCTCTCAAATACGCTTCAATGACGTTTGCTGGCTCTGTGGCGCATTTGTTTCGACCTAAACGCTACCGTGTTCGGATTTTCCTT
>JBAWGU010000233.1:0-5306 GCA_049593215.1 Pyrinomonadaceae bacterium | reverse complement strand
TCCGTGCGTTAAACGCACGGCTAAAATCAATGCGCCGCACGCGCGGCGGCAATAAGCTGGCTTCACCTGACTTTTATCTTTTTCCTTTTGCCTTTATTCGCAGGTTTGGATTAGTATTGCTCCACAGCAGAGGTTGCTGACTGCCTCGCACATCTTTTATACGATCATACATTCGAGAGAATCTGGATTCTTAAGGGCACGTAGTTTATCAGTTGCCACTAGATTCGGTTTTGTTTGAAGCATACGCTCTCTGGCTATGCTTCTGATTAACCTCCCCTCTTTCCATTCCACAGTGAGGAGACGTGTATGATCCGAACAATCTCAATCCGCAAACTTGTAAACATCTCGCTGTTTACGTTGCTGCTACTCCTCAGCCTGAGCGTAACAGCCTCTGCTCAATCTACTGCGACGCTGCAAGGCAGGGTGACAGACCCTTCGGGCGCGGTCGTGCCGGGCGTCAAGATTACCGTGCGCAATCAAGCCACCAGCACAGAGCGTACGGCACAGACTGATGAAGACGGCAACTATCAGGTCGCGGCCCTGCCCGTCGGCGCGTACCGCGTCGAAGTCCAACAGCAGGGCTTTCAAACTCAAGTCGTCAACGACCTCAGTCTTGAGGTTGGGCGCACCGTCGTGCAGGACTTTCAACTTCAGGTTGGAAACATCGCGCAACAGGTCACAGTCACTTCAGACCTGCCTGTGGTTGATACTGTGACGACATCCGTCGGCACCGTCATCAACCAGAGGACTGTGCAGGAGATTCCGCTCAACGGGCGTCACTTCGTTGATCTTGGCCTCTTGATTCCGGGTTCGGTGACGCCGCCGCAGAACGGATTTCTCACGGCCCCCTTGCGCGGTCAAGGCTCTTTCGCCTTCAACACGGCTGGCAACCGCGAGGATACCGTCAACTTCATGATTAACGGCGTGAACTTGAACGATATGGTCCAGAATCAGATCACGTTCCAGCCTTCGATCAACACCGTGCAGGAATTCAAAGTTGACAACTCGACTTTCAGCGCGGAGTACGGGCGCAATAGCGGCGCTATCGTCAACATCGCCACGCGCTCAGGCACAAACGATTATCACGGCGAGCTTTTTGAATTCTTCCGCAACGAAGCCCTCGACGCGCGCAACTTCTTCGACGCGAAAAAGCCTCCGTTCAAACGCAACCAGTTTGGAGCTTCGCTCGGCGGCCCGCTCAATTTTCCGCGCTTCGGCGAGGGCGGCTCTCCGTGGAGCTATCATGGCAAGAACAGGACCTTCTTCTTCTTCTCTTACGAAGGCACGCGCCAGAGGCAGGGACTCACGCTCAACACAGATGTTTTGAGCGATGCGCAACGCGCCTCCGCGACCAACCCGACCGTCATCCAACTGATTCAGTTGATTCCGCGAGCCAATGCCATCGTTGGCGGTGTGCCGCGCTTCATAGGCTCAGGCACTGCGCCCGTCAACATCGATCAGGGAACTTTCGACATCAGCCACACGCTCGGACAAAATGATCGCCTGCATGGTTACTACGCCTTGCAGCGCGACGAGCGCGGCGAGCCGACCCTACAGGGCAACACCATTCCGGGCTTCGGCGACACGCGCCAGTCTCGCCGTCAAATCTTCACCTTCAACGAGACGCACACCTTCAGTCCAAACCTTGTCAACGAAGCGCGCTTCGGCCTCAACCGCATCCACATCAGTTTCACGCCGAACGCGAAAATCAATCCGGCGAGCATTGGCATCAACGAAGGTCTCAACGAGCCGCTCGGTCTCCCGCAGATCAGCATCACAGGCTCGCGCTTAAACTTTGGTGGACCAGCGCCGGGATTCCCGCAGGGACGCAGCGACACGACCTTTGTCCTCTCGGATACGGTCAACTATCTGCGCGGCAAACACTCCTTCAAATTCGGCGGAGAGTTTCGCCGCTTTCTCAACAACAACTTCAGCCGCGACACGGGCACGTTCAACTTTGCCACCATCGCCAATTTCCTGACGGGCACGGCCAACACCTTTGCTATCACAGTCGGCGATGTTTCAAGCAGCATCAGTCAGGGCGCGCTCGGCGTCTTCGTGCAGGACAATTACAAGTTCAAGCCTAACCTGACGTTTGAACTCGGCCTGCGCTACGACTGGAACATGTCGCCGACGGAGCGTTATGACCGCTTCGTAAATTTCATCCCGCAATCAGATTCTCTCGTGCGCGTGAATAACGGAACCGCGCCTATCTACGCCACCAACAACAAAAACTTTCAGCCGCGCATAGGCTTCGCATGGGACCCGTTCGGCAACGGCAAGACATCCATACGCGGAGCTTACGCCGTGCTCGTTGACCAACCCATCACGAATCTTGTGACGGGCAACTCTTCAAATCCACCTCTGGCAGACCCCAGAGTTTTACCTGCCGGTAGGACCACCACCTTCAGTACGGCGTTTGCTGATACCACAGCCGGAGGGCTTGCTCCGAACGCGGTTGATCCCGGATTCGATAACGCTTACATTCAATCATGGAACTTCAACGTCCAGCGCGAAGTGATGGGCAACATCGCCGTCACCGTCGGCTACTTCGGCTCGAAGGGATCGCACCTGCGTCTCTCACGCAACATCAACCAAATCAGGGCGGATGGCATCAGACCGTTCGTCAGACTCTCGCCCACTAGTCCGTTTCTTGCCAATAGCTTGCTCGGCAATATCACGGAAAGAGAGGGCACGGGCAACTCAAATTACAATGCGCTGTGGGTGACTGCGAACAGGAGGTTCTCGCGCGGGCTTCAGTTTAATGCCTCTTACACCTTCTCGAAATCTATTGACTACAACTCGCAAAGCTCTCAGGGCGTGACCTTGCAGGACAGCTACAACATACGCGGTGATCGCGGCCTCTCTGATTTCGACGCGCGCCATCGCTTCGTCGTCAACGCCATTTACGAGCTGCCCTTCAAAGGCAATCAACTCGTAGCAGGCTGGCAGCTCGCTATCATCACGCAGTCGCAGAGCGGCAATCCCGTCACCATCCTCGCCGGAAATGCAGGCGCAATCAGCGCGACCATCGGCGCAGCCAACAGCAACTCTCTGACCGGACTCGCCACGCTGCGCCCTGACGTAAACGGCCCCATCACAATCACAGGCAAGCCCGAACAGTGGTTCACAGCTACGGTCTGCGACCCGCGACCGGGCGGCGTCTGCCCTGCCGGTTCTGTGTTTATTTTACCGATAGCTTTTGTCGGCGGGCGAAACGTCTTCCACTTTGGAAGCCTCGGTCGCAACGTCGTCATTGGACCAAGATTTAACAACACGGATTTCTCCGTCATCAAGAACACGAAGATAGGCGAGAGTATGCGTGTGCAGTTCAGAGCGGAGTTCTTCGATGTCTTCAATCACACGAACTTCGGCCAGCCGGGCCGCGTCGCGCAGGTCGGCAGCACGACCTTCGGCGTCATCAGCAACACGCGCTTCGGCACAGGCGACTCAGGCTCTTCAAGGCAGGTCCAGTTTGCTTTGAAATTCAGTTTCTAAAGCGAGTTGCAATTAGATAGAGGGAAAATTTAACCGCAAAGGACGCAAAGAAGGAGCGCAGAGGACGCAAGAGCCTTTGCGCTCTTTGCGCTTCCTCTTTGCGCCCTTTGCGGTTAAGCGTCTGCTGCTTTCATAAACTCAAGTGCAATCAGCTATAGATTGGACTGACGTTAGATTGACTTTCTTCCTAACTGCGCCGAAATAATCGGCACAATCAGCAGCGTGACAAACGTCGAGACGGTGAGGCCGCCGATGACTGCGATGGCGAGCGGGCGTTGCATCTCTGCGCCCGCGCCGAGACCGATGGCGAGCGGGAAGAGGCCAAAGATCGTGCAGAGCGTCGTCATCAAAATCGGCCTCAGCCTGACGCGCCCCGCTTCTCTGAGCGCAGCTTCTACCGGCATCGAGCGTTCCGCGCGCAGCTTGTCCGTGTAGTCGAGCAGGATAATGCCGTTCTTCACCACCAACCCGATGAGCATAATCAATCCCATGAAGGAAGAGATGTTGAGCGGCGTGCGCGTCACCCATAGCGCGAGCATCGCGCCGACGAGCGAAACGGGCGCGGCAAAGAGAATGATGAGAGGCTTCGTGTAGGAGCGAAACTGCACGACGAGCACGATGAAGACAAGCGCAAGCGCGAGGCCGAAGACCATCAGCAATCCGCGAAAAGCCGTCTGCTGGCTTTCATACTGCCCGCCGAGTTGATAAGTAACGCCGGGCGGCAGACGGGTCGCCGCGAGAAGCTTTCTCACGTCCGTAGTCACAGAGCCTAGACCGCGCCCGCTCAGTCCGGCAGTAATCGCAATCATCTGTCGCTGGTCCTGCCTCACAAGCTCGCTCTGCCCTGCTTCACGTTTAATCTCCGCGTAAGCTGCGAGCGGTTGCGTCACGCCATTGGTTGTTGTGATAGGAACGTTGCTGATTTTCGCAAAGTCGAAACGCGTCTCATCAGGCAGCCGCACGCGCACGCCCACGAGACGATCACCTTCGCGCACCTGCGTGACGCGATGACCGAGCAGCGCATCGTTGAGCTGCGTTGAGACTGCCTGCACGGTCAGGCCAGCGCGCCCCACGCGCACTGGATCAATTCGCGCGACGAGTTCGGGCGAGCCTTCGCTGACGCCGTTATAAACTTCGACCACGCCCGGAATCTTTTCGACTCTCTCGCCCAACTCTGTCGCCGTCTGTTGCAGCGCGTTCAGATCGTTACCGAAAAGTTTTATCTCCACGGGGCGCGGCTCGCCCGCCAGATCGTTGATGACATCTTCGAGCAGTTTCACAAACTCAGGGTTCGCCTGCGGAAAGCGTCCTTCAATCTGTGCGCGCAGGTCGTCAATAATCTCTTCGGAGCTGCGGCTGCGCGAGTCTTTCAAACGCACAAGGATGTCGCCCTCGTTCGGGTCTGTGGCAAAGAAGCCGAGTTGCGCTCCCGTGCGACGCGAAAAGGCTGCGACCTCCGGCGTCTCGCGCAGGATGGATTCAATCTGCGAGATGACACGATTCGTTTCGGCAAGCGACGTGCCCGGCGGCAAGCGATAGTCGAGCACAAAACCGCCTTCATCCATCTCCGGCAGAAACCCTGTCTCAAGCCGCGTGTAGATGAGCGCACCAAACAGCAAAGCCAGAAGCGCGGCGGCAATGCTCACGCGTGCGTGTGCAAAGGACCAATCAAGCGCAGCCGTGTATTTCCGTTCAACTGCGCTGAGCAGTTTTTGAATCCGATACGCGAGACGATGGCGAGCATCCATCTCAAGCATCGCCCCTGCTTCATCTTCAGGCTCAACGCGGCTATCGTCTCTCTCTTGTAG
>JBAWGU010000232.1:0-6495 GCA_049593215.1 Pyrinomonadaceae bacterium | reverse complement strand
GATCTAAGTTTTACGCTGGAGGCGCAGATAAACGCCTGTCGCTTTCAAGACTTCAAAAAGGTGAGCGCCTTCAGTTGTGCGTCGAATCCATCATGCAGAAATTGCTGCTCCCACTGCGCCGCAGGTTTCTCTGGATGAGATAGTCGCGGCTGCCAAGATGGACGTTGGCCCAAGAGCCGTTGGCGACCTGATACTGGAAGTGGCCGAAAGTCCAGGCGCACTTGTCAGCGTTCTCCGCGCCCTGGCTGTCATACCACGCATTGAGGTCAGGGTCGGTCGTGGCCTCTTCCAACTCATGTGTCATCACGGAAATCATTCCGTCAACACCGGCATTGCCGTTCGGGCTGGTGCTCTGCGCGGCGCACGAGTTGATACAGCGCGCGGCGTTGCCGATGAAAGAGTAACGAATATGCCCTGCGCTCGGTGTCGCAGCCGTGTGCCATCCGCAGTACTGCGTGCAGAAGCCCGAAGTCTCGGACACGTCGGATGAAGTGATCACGAAATAAACACCCGCCGCGTTATAAGGCACCTTGCCAGTGTTGATGGCGTTGTTGACAACGGTCTTCACCTCTGTATCAGTCAAGCTCGTGCCTTGCGGGTAGCCGCTAATAGTGGCCTCGCCGCCGTAGCTGACGTTACCTGTGACGACCCAACCGTTGATGTTATAGGTCGAGTTAATCTGGAAGTGTGGCGAGCCGCCGATGCTCGCGGCCCAGTCTCTGACAATTTGCTGGCCTGCGGGCGTGTCTGTCCCGTTGCCGCGATTCCAGTTTCCGTACCAGAGAAGATAGACGACCGGCGTCGCAATAAGTGGTCCATTATGATAAGCGATGACCGGAGTGACTGAGCCGGTCCCGCCAGTGGTCAGGCTGAACCCGTGGCGACCGCCCGGATTTGTCTCGCGGCCTTCACTATCAAAGACCGCGCCTTCCGCTCCCACAGAGACAGACGAGGTGTCCGGGGCGTCAGCGCCGTTGGGGTTAATGCCGTGCCTGATAATCTTCGATGGTCCATCGCCGAAATCCTGCGTGATCGAGGCAGCTCCATCTTGAGCTAGCGCGGCGCTAAACAGACCGCAGACGGCGAGCAGTACGACTGCTAAAGATAGACTGAAAACTCTCTTCATTGGTTCTCCTTTGTTATGTAAGGGTGGTAGTGAGAATGAGGAAGGCAACGCCCGCGATGGCAACCTCCTGCATTTGTATAATGCCTTGTATGTTTATGAAAGCGTCGTGCGAACACATTACAATCCGGTCAAGAGACACACTAATGAAGCGTCAGGGTTGAAAACGGACACAAATAGTACTTCGTCCGAATCCCGATTAAATTTTAATTGGTCCCACGTTATAGCAGCGACGCTGCTATCAGACTTAGAGGAGGCTGGCAGTATAGACACTCCTCGGCCCCGAAACAAGAACAATCAATAAGAAATTCTTGCTGTAATAAAAATGTAATAAATGAAGCACTGACAGGTGAAAGAAATTCAGGATTGGGACCAACTATTACGCTGGCAATGATGCTTCAACTACTTTTTGCGCTCGAAGAAGCGGCGAATCATGTCAGGCAGAAGCAAGGAAGTCTGCGTCAGCTTTCCAGTGGCAAACCTTCTGGCAAAGCCGCGAAAGAGTTTCGCGGCGTGCGGCGTGTAGCGAAACCACCAGAAGTCCGGGATGAACGGAAGGCGATTGACGTGAATGTGTTGCGGCGCGACGAGTTCCAGAAGTCCGAGCCGCCCATGCGTGCGCCCCATGCCGCTCTGCTTCACTCCGCCCCAGGGCGTCTGCGCGATACCGTGCGTGTAGAGAACTTCGTTGACCATCACAGTGCCCGCTTCGATTTGCCCGGCAACCCGCCGACCGCGCCTGATATTTTTGGTCCACACGCTCGCCGTCAGACCGAAGACGCTATCGTTCGCTAAACGGATTGCCTCTTCCTCAGTGGCGAAAGCCATCACAGGCAGCACCGGCCCAAAAGTCTCTTCACGCATGAGGGGCATCGTGTGATTGACGTTTGTAATTACGGTCGGCGGATAGAATGAGCCTGCGAGCGTGTCTGCTCGCTTTCCGCCTGTGTGCAGGTGCGCGCCGCGCGCTACAGCGTCTTCAACATGCTCTTCGACGATGCTTAGCTGGCGCTCGCTCGACATCGCGCCGATGTCCGTGTCTTCGCGCTCTCCTGTGTCTTGACGAAGGGCGCGCGTCTCTGCGATAACGCGCTCGATGAATTGCGGCGCAATGCGTTCCTGAACATAACAACGCTCGACGGAGGCGCAAGCCTGCCCCGCATTTGCGAACGCGCCCCACACAGCAGCCTTTGCAGCCGTTTCTATATCAGCGTCTTCAAACACAATCATAGGGTCTTTGCCGCCAAGCTCAAGCACCACAGGCGTGAGGCTCTTCGCCGCCAGCTCTGCGACTCTCTTCCCAGTCGCAACGCTTCCCGTAAACATAATCTTGTCGGGCCGCGCTTCAACCAGAGCCGCGCCGGTCCGTCCGTCGCCTGTGACAACACTCAGCAACCCTTCCAAGAGTCCTGCTCGCGCGAACACTTCTCCAATCTTCAAACCTGTGAGCGGAGTGAGTTCACTAGGCTTCAAGACGACAGCGTTGCCAGCCATCAGAGACATCACTACCTCGCCGAGCGGAATGGCCCATGGAAAATTCCATGGCGAGATGATGCCGACCACACCGAGAGGCTTATAAACGATGCGCGACGAACGGCCCATCAAACCGTACTGGCCGATGTTAATCTTTTCCGCTCTCAGCAGGCGTCTGGTCCTGCGCGCGAAAAACTGCATCAGGTCCAGCGTCGGCGCAAGCTCCATCGCCATCGCTTCCGCAACAGGCTTTCCCGTCTCCTGCGAGATGAGGCTGGCGATTCGCTCCATCTCATCAAGCACAACAGCGCGAGCGCGCAAAACAATTCGCCCGCGCTCTGCGTAAGAGAGCATGGCCCAACTTTTCTGAGCTTCGCGCGCACGCTCGACCCGCTCTCTAACTTCAGACGCGGAAGCCGCAGGAGCGCGCCCCACCTCTTCGCCCGTCGCAGGGTTGTAAGAGACGATCTCATCCGTCTTTGATTCGCTGATGTTGATTGCTTGAGCCATCGGCTTTATCCCGTGCTTTTGATTATGGCCCAAAAGAGACCTGAGAAGAAAGTAAAACCGTAGGGGCAACCCTTGTGGTTGCCCGTCAATGCTGAATGCTATCCAGTATTGACGGGCAGGGACAAGCCCTGCCCCTACATAGGCCAAAGCCATTTCTATGCGGCAACGCTCGTCGGTTACAATGATTCCAACTAAAAGATGTTTTTAATCAGGGAGACAAAGTAAATGCAAAGACCGCAGCTTGCGGAGTTCATCAAGCGCATGGACAAGAATTCAATCGCCATTCTGCCCAGCGCGCGACATGCCATACGCTCGAACGACACGGAATACCGCTATCGCCAGAACTCGGACTTCTACTACGTGACAGGCTTTGAAGAGCCGGAAGCCATCGCTGTTATCACACCGTCTAAGGAGCAGAAGTACACGCTCTTCGTCCGCCCGCGCGATCCTGAAATGGAGACATGGAACGGACGGCGCGCAGGCGTCGAAGGCGCTTTGCAAAAGTACGGCGCGGACGCTGCCTTCACCATCGCCGAGTTTAACGAGAAGATTGGTGAACTCTTGAACGGCGCGCACAGTCTCTACTATCGCATCGGCAACGGCAATCCTGAGCTTGACGAGACGGTCATACACAACATCTCTCGCCTGCGTGCGTTGGCACGCAAACAAGGTTTCGCCGCACCGCAAACAATCATAGATACGGGCGCAATCCTGCATGAGATGCGCTTGATTAAGAGCGAAGACGAGATTGCGCTGATGCAGCGCGCCGCAGATATTGCCGCCGAAGCGCACATCGAAGCGATGAAGACTGCGCGCGCAGGGATGCAGGAGTATGAGATTGAAGCCCACCTCGAATACATCTTTCGTCGTCAGGGCGCAAACGGCCCCGCATACAATTCCATCGTCGGCAGTGGCGCAAACGCGACCACCCTGCACTACGTTGAAAACAGCGCGACGCTTAGAGACGGCGACCTGCTCCTGATTGACGCTGGCGCGGAGTACAAAGGCTACGCCTCAGACATCACGCGCACCTTTCCCATCAACGGACGCTTCACACGCGCGCAAAGAGAGATCTACGACCTCGTGCTCGAAACGCAAATGTCCTGCGTTGAGATGGCCCGTCCCGGCGTTGCAATGGATGAACTCAAAAATCATTCAATCGAAATGTTGACAGATGGCATGGTCAAACTCGGGCTGTTGCAGGGTGACACGAAGAAATTGATTGAAGAAGAAAAATACAAACAGTTCTACATGCACGGCCTCGGCCACTTCCTCGGCATAGACGTTCACGACGTTGGCCGCTACTACATTGACGGAGAGTCGCGCCGCCTCGAACCCGGCATGGTCACCACCGTCGAACCCGGCCTCTACGTCGCCGCAGACACCAAAGACATTCCCGAAAAATACTTAGGCATCGGCGTCCGCATCGAAGACGATGTGCTCATCACAGAGGACGGCAACCACGTGCTTTCAAAGAAAGCACCGAAGCAAGTGGAAGAGATTGAAGAGTTGATGGCTCACAAGTGAACTCTAGCGCCATTAGCTGCGGGAATTATCGTTGCCTTACCGGCAAGGCAAGCATACAATCATTGCAAGAAAATTATGCTCGAAACCGCTTCACAATCCGGCTCTTCTATATTGCACGAAGCCCCAATTCGCGCTCGTATGCTTGAGCAAGATCAGGGAACTAATCCTCTTACTTTACAGAAATGGTCTACAACCGTTACGACTACTCGAATTCACAAAAAGCGGGGAGTTTCCTTTCGCAGTAAGCTGAGTTTACCAAACAGTAAAATTAACTTGCCTACGCAAGACTTCACTCTGTACCGTTCAGGGAATAGCTTCTCTATAGAAAATCATCCGACAAATAATTGGCCTAGAGTGGAAATAGAGTTGGTGGCCTCTGACGAATATGCGCCGCTTGAAGTTGCGCGATTTGATATAAGGCCAACAGGAAATACGACGGATGCGGAGATACTCTACACTAGGTTGGTTTTTGGTTTCGTTTCATCCGGTATATGCTCTTTCCCGATTGGCGATGAAACTATTAAGCTTGGCATTAGCAAGTTTTCCTTATCTGAGGAAAGAGATTTTTTGCGTCGAGCACAGATTTTCCGCAAACTGAATTTCATCGAAAAAGTCTTTAATTGTACATTTCAGTTGCCAAACGATATTTCTGACTTCAATGTCAGACAGATCGAAATGATCTTTCGCGGTATTACGGAAGGTGTGTTCACTCTCCGTGGAGACAATATCACTTTCTTTGATTATACCCCGACCACACCTGATGAAATCATCCGTCCGCCTTTTACTGGGGTTGGCTCGTTCACACGCAACGTAGGGGATCAGGCTCTAATCTTTGATCGTTTATTGCTTGTCGGCCCTATGTCCGTTAGCCTTGACCATGCAGTTGTGGCAAACCCTCGTATGGTGGAATCTCTTCAGGTTAGTGAAATGTTGCCTCAAATTCGATTTGCGGTCTTAGACAATCAGCTACACCATCGCTTTGAGAAATATGCAGCACGCCGCCCACAAGTGCGCCGTCAGAGACTTGAGCAATTTAAGAAAGAGTTGCTGAAAGTTGAGCCGGAAGAATTGGTCAACTTATTAGATCGTTCACTTCAGTTAGATGTTTCAGCAGACGAGGCGCGAAAAACTGTCATAGGCTGGCTCGACTATAATCAGTTTCCTGATCGCTTTTGGCCTCAGCAGCCAGTGCTAGAAGAAGGGGGCTGGCGTGTTCCTCTGTGGATCACATCTCCACGAGGGAAGGGCGCATGGCTGCAAGATTTATTCGTGGACATTAAAACAAGTCTTGTATCTTCACCAATCTCAATTGAAGAGTTGCGGGCTTTAGGCAAATCTATTGCGGCGGAAATTTTCCGTGCCGGTTAAGTTCCATTTCCACAAGCAAGATCACTGGTTCTCCTGCGTTCCGGCGTGCGTTCGCATGGTCCTCGAATGTTTTGGCTACTTTGAACCTGAAGCCTATCTTCGCCAGTTGCTTGAGTGTGATGAGAGCGGCACGCGAGCGGGTAAAGTAGTTGAAGTAGTCAAGGAGCATTTTGGATTAACGAAATCGAAAATAGGTCGCCTGACGTTGGATGAATTGCAAGAAGAAATCTCACTAGGACTTTACCCAATTGCCTATATTGACCTATTAGATCAGGGCGTGCAAAACGCCCATGCGGTGATAGTAATAGAATTTGTTGCGGACAAAGTTCATGTCGTTGACCCTGATTATGATGAGAACGATGGCTTACGAACCTTCGATTTGGCTGAATTCAACCGCGCATGGATGGCTGTTTCTGGAAGAACGATAATTATCAGTAAATAGCCTTTTTGTTAATCATCAAAGGATAATTCCTCAACAATCTCTTTCATTGCCG
>JBAWGU010000231.1:0-5621 GCA_049593215.1 Pyrinomonadaceae bacterium | reverse complement strand
GAACCGCCTGCGGTAGCGGGCGGGTAGTGGTTTTAAGTCGTTACTTGAGTCAAATCAAACTATCACCCGCCCGCTACCGCAGGCGGTTCTGACTTTGCCTCGTCATCCCACGTTCGCTTCTTTACGTGAAGCAAACTCTTCGAGCACGTCAAAAACTTCAAGAGCGTATTTAACGTTACCGAATGGCGCGGAGACTTGCACACCCTGAATCTGGTCGCGCACTTCCAGAAGAGATTCGCGCGCAATCTTTAAGCCCTCTTCGCGCGCAGCTTCTTTGCTGATTTCGGAAGCGATACGCATACGTTCCATGATGGAAGGTGTGACGCGCACGCCCGGCACTTCGTTGTGCAGAAACTCTGCGTTGCGATAAGAGACTAGAGGCCAGATGCCTGCGACGATGGGGATGCGGACGTGCTCTATGCTTTGAAGAAATTCGCGTAGCTGGTCTGTGTCAAACACAGGCTGCGTGATGGCGTACTGCGCTCCCGCTTCCACCTTGTACTCGAAACGCTTAATCTCTTCTTCCAGATTAATCGCGCCGGGATTACAGCCCACGCCGATGCAGAAAGCCGTCGGCTGTCCAATCGGATTGTTGCCGAGGTCCAGACCGTGATTCAGTTTGTTGACCATGTTGGTGAGGCCGATTGAATCAATGTCAAAGACGGCTGTGGCGTCAGGGTACGGCCCCATCTTCGGCGGGTCGCCTGTGATGAGCAGCAGGTTGTGCAGGCCCAGACCAGCTGCGCCCAAAAGGTCGCTCATCATGCCCAGAAGATTGCGGTCGCGGCAGCAATAGTGCAGCACAGCCTCGATCCCGATGTCGCGTTCGACGAGAACGGCTGTGGCCTGCGCTCCCATGCGCGTCTGTGCGCGCGGGCCGTCGGGAATGTTTACGGCGTCAACGCCAGCTTCTTTCAACAAGCGAATGGATTCAAGCGTCTTCTTTGCATCGCAGCCTTTCGGCGGAAGGACTTCGACGGAAGTGACAAACTCTCCGAACGTAATCTTGCGCGACCATTTCGAGCGTTCTTCCGGCGGAACAACGTGTATGTCTCCGGGCGTCAGTTCATTAACGCGAGCGGGCGCAATATCCGTGACAACGACGCGCTGTTTTCTGGGTGATGCGGCGCGCACTGCGTCGGAGATGAGCTTGATATGAGACGGCGTTGTGCCGCAGCAGCCGCCTATAAATTTCGCGCCCGCTTGAATGAAACGCTTTGAGAATTTCGCCATGTACTCAGGCGAGCACATATAAAACTGGCGACCCTGCACGTCGCGCGGCAGACCTGCGTTCGGCTGTACGGAGAGTTTCTTATTCGTCACCTGCCGCATCTTCTCAATCGCCGGTAGCAGGATTGCTGGACCAACGCCGCAGTTGAGGCCGATGATGTCCGCGCCCCATTCGTCAAGCCGTTTGGTGAAGACTTCGGGCGTTGTGCCAAACGTGGTGTTGCCGTCTGTGAGAATCGTCATCTGCGAAACAATCGGAAGATCGCACAACTCGCGCACGGCGCGTATCGCCTGCCGCATCTCTGAAATATCGGAGAAGGTTTCAAGCACGAAGAGATCAACGCCGCCTTCCAAAAGGGCCGCGACTTGCTCTTTGAATAAATCTTTCGCTTCATCAAAAGAGGTGGGGCCGTATGGCTCTATACGCAAACCGAGTGGGCCAATCGCTCCGGCAACATAGCAGCGATCACACGCGGCTTCGCGTGCGAGGCGCGCGGCAGCAATGTTGATGTCTCTCATGCTGCCTTCGAGACCGTACTGTTGCAGCTTCGGAGCCGTCGCGCCAAAGGTGTTCGTCTCGATGATGTCCGCTCCGGCTCTCACATACTCTGCGTGGACTTCGCGCACAAGGTCTGCGTTCGTGAGATTCAACTCGTCATACGAACGGTTAATATAAACGCCTTTCGCATAGAGCATCGTGCCCATCGCTCCATCGAAAACGTGTATGCTGTCGCCTTCGAGAATGTCTCTGATGTTGTCCATAAAAGAAGTAGTCAGTAGTCAGTGGTCAGTAGTCAGTTGTTCGTGCTGATCGAAATTGTGTTGCTCAATCGTAGTAACTCAACTGCCGGGAGCGAACAACGGACAACTGACCACTGACAACGGACAAAAAAAACAAATCCCGCGCTAAACAACGCGGGACTTCATCGAGCTTGAAGTTGTTGGCGTCCTTTGTCTCAGGACTCGCCGAGCTGTTTAGCGGTTTATTTTGCGTGGCCGCAAGTCGCCTTAACTCACCACGTACTTGTCAACGCTGCTTATACGCCGCTCCTCGGTCGGCTGTCAAGCACAACATGGGAAAATCGGGGGAAAAGGGGAAGAGGGGAAAAGGTTAAAAGGTAAAATGCGACGAACGCGACCAAGACTTTTCTTTTCCCCTTTACCCATTTCCCCTCTTCCCCTTTTCCCCCCAATCTTTTCTATTTCTGGCAGCGCGGGCAAAAGTAGGTCGAGCGTCCGGCGTGTGTGATGCGGCGAATCTTTGCAGCGCATTTGAGACACGGCTCGCCTTCGCGGTCATAGACGCGCCAACGGCCTTCGTAACTTCCGCCGTAATAGCTGCCGTCAATGTTTTCAGGATCAACATTGAGAGTCGAGCCGTGCGCGATTGATTCCCGCAACACGTCTAGTATGGCTTGATGAAGACGTGGAATGCGCCTCTTTGAAAGTTCGGCGGCAATAGTGAACGGGTTGACGCGTGCGATGAAGAGAGCTTCCACCGCGTAGATGTTGCCGAGACCTGTGACTCTGGTCTGGTCCAGCAATACGTCTTTCAAAATTCTGCGCGAGCTTCTGAGTGCGGCGTGCAGATAGTCTGTCGTGAAATCTTCAGAGAAAGGCTCCGGCGCGAGCGAGCGCAGTTCTTTGGCTTCATGCAGAAGACGGGTGGGCGCAATCTTCATCATCCCGAAATGGCGCTGGTCGCAGAAGACCAGACGGCGTTCATCGTCCATGTAGAAGACTGCGTGAGAGTGTTTGGGAAGCTCTGCGTCGAGGGGCAGCAGCAAAAACCTTCCCGTCATTCGCAGATGCACGATGAGCGTCTGTGCATTATCGAGTTCAAACAGAATATGTTTGCCTCTGCGTGTGATGGCTTGAATGCGCGCGCCGCGCAATTTGCGCGCAAAGGTTTTGGGCAAAGTCGCAGGCGCGAGTTTTGGGCGAATGAGTTCGGCAGCGATGATGCGACGGCCTGAGACGAGTTTGGCGAGCGAGCGCGCGACTAATTCAACTTCCGGTAGCTCAGGCATGGTAATGAGGTAGCTGGGATGTTTTTATAGGAAAGCTTGCCGCCATTTTTCTTTCCGATTGCGTTGGAGATAGTCGTACAGGTCGCCGTCCGCACAGTCTCTCAGTGCGGAGCGCATGGCTTGCACACGCATCCTGCTCCTACTTCTAAAGCGCAAAATAATTTTAGATACGCCCAAGCAGCACGAGGATGAGCACGATCAAGAGAATCAATCCAAGCGTGCCGCTCGGATAGTAGCCCCAGCCCCTGCTGTAAGGCCAGGATGGAACTGCTCCGAGTAACAGCAGAATCAGGATGATAATGAGAATCAAACCCAAACTCATAGCTTTCTCCTTTTGACTTACCGTCCCTGTGAAGGTTAGCGGGCGAACATGGACTGTCCTGCATCTTCGGGTCGTGAAAGCGAAAGGGTAGGTCAATTAGAGAGAGCCAGTCAATAAATTTTTCGCCTGAAAATTTTTCGCCTGAGCGCCAAAGCGCAGCCGAACGTAAATTCTGCTGAAACAGACAAGCCGGTTTGCTTCTTCCCAGCAAAAGCTTCAGGGGCACGGACTCAAGCTCTATATAGCTATTACAAATATTTTGTAGTGCTACTTATCGCTACTGATGTAAATATTTAACTTGACAATGGGTAGCTGATGAGTATGATGCAGGGTGTGGTTCTCAACCCGAACACGCCTCTTGCTATTCGCCGGTCTGATGTTAGTCGCCTTGCGCGCGAGCGAATAGCGTTGCGAACCGCTTACATGAAAAGCAATTAAACCGTCTGCCGGAGGAAGATCAGATGATGAATAGGATAGCAGTCGCCCGCAGCACAATCGGAATGCTGCTTCTTACCACGCTGCTGCTTTGCGGCGTTACTGTGACACCGCGTGGGCGCATAGGCAGCAGTTATGAGAAGAATCGCACGCTGGCGGTCGCGCCGTCCTCAGCGCCCGTAGCCCAAATTTCCGGCGATGGTCTGATAGCATTCACTGCCGACGATCAAATATATGTGATGAATGCTGACGGGAGCCGCGCCACCTGTCTCACCTGCGAAACTCCCGGCGTGCTTAACAGATACCCGTCGCTCTCGCCCGACGGCAGTCGCCTCGCCTTCATAAGCGACAATGTGAGACGCAACGACCACACCCTTTACGTCATCAACAGTGACGGCAGCAATTTGCAACGACTTGCCTACAGCTCCGTAGGTCTGGGTGAGCCAGCATGGTCTCCTGACGGCTCGAAGATCGCATATGTACGCGGCTATGACACAACCTATGGCGGCTACGCCAATATCACTTCGTGCGGGCAGGAGATTTACGTTCTTGATCTGGCAAGCGGAAGCCAGGTGAACCTGACGCAGGGCGGTGGCGGCACAGACCCCGCATGGTCGCCTGACGGGGCATACATTGCCTTTAGCAGCTCGCGCAATGGCAGCTACGATATATACACGATGGCTGCGGATGGAAGCGGGGTGAAGCGGCGCACAGAGAAGGAATGGGCAGAAGCCGAACCCGCATGGTCGCCCGATGGGAAGTTTATAGCTTATTCAACGAATCTGGTTGAAGGTGGTTTCCTCTGCGGTTTTATGCCGACACCGCGCCCCGGAAGCCATGTCGAATGGATGACGAGCATTTACATTATGAACGCTGATGGCACGGACCAGACTATGCTGGCAGGAACGACGGGCGGCATAGAACCCGCATGGTCGCCGGATGGTACAAGCCTCGCTTTTGTCCTCAATAACAAGCTTGGCTGGCAGATTTACGTGACCGACGCAGAGGGCACGAGCCAGATGGAGCTAACCTGGGACTCGATGCAGAAATCCTCCCCCTCATGGTCACGGACAACGCCAGTCAGATAGGATGCGTATAACCGCTCGCAGACACTTTGGGCGGTGCGGATGCAATGCGCGTTGCGTCCACACCGCCCGTTTTCTATACTGCGTTCGATAGAGTAGCCGAAACAGTAGATGAATCACACGCATCGCATATTTACTGCGCCCGAGTTGGCAGGCGAAGAGACACTGACTCTCAGTGAGCGGGCGCTATTGCGTTGCCGTGTCGCTAAGAGGCTGGAGGACTCAGGCGAGTATGAAACTGCGCGGGAGTTACTGCGTCCGTTCTGGTCCAACGTCGGTGAAAGCCCGGAAGTCGCGGAGCTTGAAGCGACGGCGGCGGCGGAAGTTTTACTGCGCGCAGGAGTGCTGGCCGGGTGGCTCGGCAGCAAGGCTGAAGCCACCGCCGCGAGAGAGATTGCCAAAGACCTCATCAGCCAAAGCTGCGCGCTCTTTGAAGAGGCGGGCCTCGCGAGCAAGGCGAATGAAGCGCGCGTCGAGCTGGCGTTATGTTATTTTCTGGAAGGCGCGCTAGACGAAGCC
>JBAWGU010000230.1:0-1930 GCA_049593215.1 Pyrinomonadaceae bacterium | reverse complement strand
CTTTCATCCTTCATCCTTCCGCCTTCATCCTTGCTCTTAGTTGCCCGTCAGTTGCGCGGGGAGTTGCTTGTCAACTTTGGGGCGCGTGGGCCTGTTGGCGATTTCCCACAGGAGCGTATAGATGGTGCGCGTCACCTTTTGCATCTTGTCGTAATCAATCTTGTCTGGCGAATCACCGGGGCGGTGATAATCTTCATGCTCGCCGTCGAAGAAGAAAGCGATAGGGATGCCTTTGCGCGCGTAGTTGAAATGATCCGAGCGGAAGAAGAAGCGGTTGGGATCGTTCGGATCGTCGTACTTGTAGTTGAGCGTCAGGTTGAGAAAGCTCTTGTTCACGTCCTCGGTCATCTGGCCCAGTTCCGTGCTCATCATCTTCGAGCCGATAACGTAAATTTCGTTTGGCCCTGAAAGCTCAGCGTTGCGCGGGTTGGTGTCGCCGTCCTTCTTGCTGCGGCCAATCATGTCTATGTTGAGTTGCGTGACAACCTTATCGAGCGGGACGGTCGGATTGTCCGTGAAATACTGCGAACCCCACAAGCCTTTCTCTTCGCCGCAGTGCCAGACGAACAGGATGGAACGCTTCGGGCGCGGGTTGGTGTGCGCGATGGCTTCGGCCATGGCGAGCACGCCCGTGGTGCCTGAGCCGTCATCGTCCGCGCCGTTGTAGATCGTATCGCCGTTCTTGTCAGGGTTGCCGATGCCTACGTGATCGTAGTGCGCGCCGACAGCGACGTACTCGCTCTTGAGCGTGGGGTCGCTGCCTTCCCAGATGGCGACGACGTTCTGCGTCGAGGTGCTGTCATTATTCGCGGCGACTGTAAAACTCACCTGCTTGGACGCGCCAAACTCGAAGTTGGGGATAGACTCACCCTTGGCGATGCTTTCCGTGACGACTTCGACTGTTTGCTTCTCGCCAGTTAACAGAGCAGCAGCCATTTTCGGCGAAACGATGATGCGCGGGATCTGCTTGGCCTCGCCTTCTTTCTGGAACTTCTCAACGGCGACGGGAGCGTTATCTTGTATGCGTGAGCGCACTACCTCCCAGTTGCCGACGATTTGCTGAGTGGCAATCGCAATGACGCCTTTCGCGCCGCGCATCTCCGCGTAGGTAAGCGGGTCTGCCCAGTCAACGCCCTTCTTCTTGCCGCCGCCGAAGACTTCCTGCGGCGTGACGCCTTTCGGCAATCCTTCGCTGCTAATGACCACGATCTTGTCTTTCACATCAATGCCCTGATAGGCGTCAATGTTTTTCGACTTGATGAACCAGCCGTTTCCGGCATAGACGAGAGGGCCGCTCACCGTGCCCGCGTTTGAGAAAGCTATAAAGTCTGTGCCGGGCGTAAACGTCTGGCCGTTGATGGTCGCGCTCGTGTGTGCCACGTCAACCTTGTTGCGCTTGAGCGCGATGTTTTGAAAGAAGGTGCCGTTGTCGCCCGCAGGCTTGAAGCCCCAGCGCGAGAGGTTCATGGCAATAAACTTGGCGACGGTGTTGAGGCCGCGCGAAGGCGTGTCGCGGCCTTCCATCTCATCGGAAGCGATAAAGTAAAGATAGTCGCGCATCTGCGCCGCTGTGATCAGATCAACGCCGTGCGCGGCAGGCGCATTGGCAGCCACAGCCACAGCCTTGCTCTTGCCCTGCGCGAAAGTAGCGGCAGGCAGAGGCATCCCAATCGCCACTGTCAACAAAAGGATAACTAAAAATCTACGCATTTTTCCTCCAAAAGAAGTTTGATTACGAGTTGAATGGTCGGGATAAGAGGAGGCTCTTTGATGAACGAATCTCAGAGAAGGTTCACCGCATCCCGGATAAACAGACTTGACCGTGTTTTGATACGTGAAATCGAGGGATAAAGTTGCCTCGCGCAGGATGATTATTGCTGGGAGCGCAAGCGTCCCCCGCGCCGCGCGAGCGGCGTGGT
Organism: Pyrinomonadaceae bacterium; assembly: GCA_049593215.1. Classification (GTDB taxonomy): domain Bacteria; phylum Acidobacteriota; class Blastocatellia; order Pyrinomonadales; family Pyrinomonadaceae; genus JBAWGU01. The sequence goes on along the minus strand of JBAWGU010000230.1, from coordinate 11 downwards.
GACTTTAGCCC
>JBAWGU010000229.1:0-6579 GCA_049593215.1 Pyrinomonadaceae bacterium | reverse complement strand
CAATCAATCCTGTACGCCTGCTTGTGCGCGGGACAAACCTTCAGGGAGCGCGCGTCTCTTCTGCAAAATCGGAATTAGAGCCGGGCGCAGTCGTCGTCAACTCTTCCGGCACATACCTTTTTGTCAGCGTTCGTATCAATCCTCTAGCACAGCCCGGCGATTACCCCCTGACTCTGGAAACGTCTGCGGGAAAGAGTTTGATTCCGTTTCGCATCAATCAACCTCTCGACCCGGCGAAAAATTTTCAAGGCATCACGAGCGATGACGTAATCTACCTCATCATGCCCGACCGCTTCGCAAACGGCGATGCGTCAAACGATGCGCCAGTAAATTCTCCGCGCGAAGCCAACGACCGCAGGAATCCGCGCGCCTTTCACGGCGGCGATCTTCGGGGCATCATCAATCATCTCTCCTATCTGAAAGAACTCGGCGTGACGGCCATCTGGCTCAATCCGTGGTACGACAACTGGAACGGCGTACACACTTGCGATAAGCCATGGTGCCCGAACACGAGCTATCACGGCTACGGAGCGATTGATTACTACGGCGTCGAAGATCATTTCGGCGACATGCAGACTTTGCAGGAGCTAGTCGCACGCGCTCACGCGCTCGGCTTGAAAGTGATTCAGGATCAGGTGGCGAATCACGTCAGCTCTCATCATCCCTGGATGACGAATGCGCCGCTCGACAACTGGTTTCACGGCACACTCTCACGCCACACGCAGAATCCTTTTCGCTCAGACCTTCTGCTCTCGCCGCACGCGAGCGAGGAGGCGCGACGGCCCACGCGCGACGGCTGGTTCTCAGACGATCTGCCCGACATGAATCAGGAAGAGCCGGAAGTCGCGCGCTACGAAATTCAGAACGCACTCTGGTGGGTCGGCATGACAGGCATTGACGGGATACGACAGGACACCATCCAGTATATGCCGCGTCCATTCATACGCGATCTTTTACAAGCTCTTCATCGAGAGTATCCAAAGATGTGGATGGTCGGCGAAGTCTTTGACCGCGACCCTGTTCATACAGCCTTTTTTATCGGCGGCCACAAGGGTTGGGACCAGATAGACACGTTGCTTGATTCCGACTTCGATTTTCCCCTCTGGCAAACTTCCCTTGACGTGTGGAGCAACAAGAAGCCTGTGCGCTCGCTGCGCGATTTGATGAAGTACGATGCGCTCTATCCTGATGCGAACGCTCTGACGACGATGCTCAATAATCACGATGTGCCGCGCACCGTCTCAATCGAAGGCATGACGACGGAGGGCGCGATGCTGCACACTGCATTTCTCTTGAGCGTGCGCGGCGTGCCGCAGCTTTACTACGGCGACGAGATTGCTATGGAAGGTAAAGACGACCCTGACGACCGTAGAGATTTCCCCGGCGGCTTCGCAGGTGATGCGCGCAACGCTTTCGAGCGCAGGGGGCGCACGCCTGTTGAGCAGCGCATGTACGAATGGACGCGCGACTGGCTACGCCTTCGACGCGAGCATTCTTCAATCAGACACGGGCGTTTGATTGATCTTGCGTTCGATGATGAAGCTTACGCTTTCGCGCGTCAGAATTCTGAAGAGACAATCATCATCGCTTTCAACCGCAGCTCAACGCCGAAGAAGTTGAGCATCAACGCGACGGCGATTGATGTCGCTGACGGCGCGCGGCTTGAGCCTCTGTCGGGAACAAAAGATCGTGTTGTTACTGCGAATGGAACGATTGATTTAACAGTACCGCCGCGCATGGCTGTCGCTTATTCAATCTTGAAAGTGAGGTGACAGGCGATTCACCGCAGAGGCGCAGAGACACGCGCAGAGTTGACGCAGAGATGTTGAGAGCCATTCTATTCTCTGCGCCCCCTCTGCGCGCCTGCTCTGCGCCTCTGCGGTGAGTCTCGACGCTAACTTCACTCAAGGAATGAATAAACCCTGATTTAACACCAAATCTCCATATCAAAATCCATCCGAAACAAGCTATACTGTCGGGCAAAGCTCTAAACAAAATCTGCGCGGTGTTCTGAATCTGGGAGAGAACTGTGAGCTTTCCAAGATCGAGCGGCATACTTCTACATCCAACCTCTTTGCCCGGCAAGTTCGGCATCGGAGACTTAGGCGACGAGGCGCATCGCTTCATTGATTTCCTCGTCGCAAGCAATCAGTCGCTCTGGCAAGTCCTGCCGCTCGGACCGACAGGTTACGGCGATTCTCCTTATCAATGCTTCTCAGCTTTCGCAGGCAACACGCTGCTCATCAGCCCTGAGTTGCTTGTCAAAGAAAGTTTGCTCGAAGACAAAGACCTTGCTGTTGCAGCTTCGTCTTCAGAGGACGTGGTTGATTTCGGCGGCGCGTTCGAGTTTAAGAAAACGATATTGCGCACAGCCTTCGACAATTTCAAAAAAACGACCAGCACAAAACTGCGCGCGGATTTTGAAGGCTTCAATCATTACGCCGCCTTATGGCTTAACGACTACGCGCTCTTTCGCGCTCTGAAAGATTCGCATGACGGCAAGGCTTGGAATGAGTGGGAGCCGGAGCTTGTGCGCCGCGAGCCGAACGCTCTTGCCAGAGCGCACGAAGAGTTGAGAGAAGAAGTCTATGCGCAGAAGTTCTACCAGTTTCTCTTCTTCAAACAATGGTTCGCGCTTAAAGAGTATGCTAACAAGCATGGCGTGAAAATCATTGGCGACATTCCCATCTTCGTCGCGCAGGATTCGTCGGACGTGTGGACCAACCCCGACCAATTCAAGCTCGATGAAAACGGCGTGCCCGTAGTCGTCGCGGGCGTGCCGCCGGATTACTTCAGCGCGACGGGACAACTCTGGGGCAACCCGCTCTACAACTGGGACAAGATGCGCGCGGACGGCTTTCAATGGTGGATACGCCGCGTGAAGGCCACGCTCGAACAGGTGGACATTGTGCGCGTGGACCACTTTCGCGGCTTCGCTGCGAGCTGGGAGATTCCCGGCGGCGATAAGACTGCGGAGCGCGGGCAATGGGTCAACGCGCCGGGCAGGGAATTGTTTACGGCAATCAGAAAAGCTCTCGGCGACCTGCCCATCATCGCGGAAGACCTCGGCGTGATCACTCCTGATGTTGAAGCTCTGCGCGACGATTTCGGCTTTCCCGGAATGCGTATTCTCCAGTTCGCTTTCAGCAGCGACACCAACAACCATGATTTGCCGCACAACTATCATCAGAATGTCGTCGTCTATACGGGCACGCATGACAACGACACTACGGTCGGCTGGTTTAAGAGCGAAGCGGGCGAAGGCTCAACGCGCGATGCCGCGCAGGTCGAGAAGGAGAGGAAGTTTTGTCTGGACTATCTCAACACGGACGGCAGAGAGATCCATTGGGATTTTATACGCGCGGTGCTCGCTTCGGTCGCAAACACGGCAGTCGTCCCTTTGCAGGACGTGCTCGGTCTAGGCACAGAGGCGCGCATGAATCTTCCCGCGAGCACATCAGGCAACTGGGCATGGCGTTTTAAGCCGGATGCGTTGACGGAAAAGTTGAGCAACCGTTTGAAAGAGTTGACTGAGCTTTACGGGCGCAGCCAGCAGACAATTTTTGTAGAGCCGGAAGACATAATTGTGAATGCTTAGAGCCAGGCAAAAAAATTAACAGGATGGACAGGATAGACAGGATAAAAAGAGATTGATCCATTGGCTCATTGAATCAGTGAGTAAATTCTTTTCTTTATCCTATCTATCCTGTCCATCCTGTTTGAGTTCTTCTGTCGTTAAAAGACGGGCAGAGGACTTGTCCCTGCCCCTACAGTGAACTCGGGAAGAGTCAGTTGATGAACAAATCACGTTTCAAAAAACTCGCGCGCTTCTTGCCAACCGTCGCGCTGCTTTTTGTCTTTGCCTCAATCTGCTTGGCGCAAGCAACCGCGCCGGAAGTCTCAAAGGTCGAGCCGCCAAACTGGTGGGCGGGCCATAGCATCAATCCTGTGCGCGTCCTTATTCGCGGGCGCAATCTGGCGGGCGCGCGTGTTGAAGCTGTTGGCGCGGGCGTTCAGACAGGACTCGTGCGCATCAACGCTTCGGGCACATATCTGTTCGTTGATGTGCTGATTGACCCGCAGGCGCAGCCGGGCGAGCGCGGCCTCCGCATCAACACTGCTGGCGGGACCACTTATGCGAAGTTTGAGATTAGCGCGCCACTCACGCGCGCAGGGAGATTTCAGGGCTTCTCGCCGGATGACGTGATCTATCTCATCATGCCTGACCGCTTCGCCGACGGCGACGCGTCAAACAACGATCCGGCTGTCTCGCGCGGCATGTATGACCGCAAGAAAGCTCGCTATTATCACGGCGGCGATTTTGAAGGCATCATCAAGCGTCTGCCCTATTTGAAAGATTTAGGCGTGACGGCCATCTGGCTCAACCCCTGGTACGATAACGTCAACCACTTGAACGAGCGCGAGACTTACCCTGAAGTTGAAGGCGGGCCGAAAAGTCCTATCACGGATTATCACGGCTACGGCGCAGTTGATTTCTACGGCGTCGAAGAGCATTTCGGCACGCTCGCACAACTCAGACAGTTAGTTGATGAAGCGCATCGTCAAGGCATCAAGGTGATACAGGACCAGGTTGCCAATCACACAGGCCCGTATCATCCCTGGGTCTTAGATTCACCTACTCCGACATGGTACAACGGCACAGCCGCCAAGCATCTTGCGAACCCGTTTCAACCGTGGATGATTCAAGACCCGAACGCGGAGTATGAAGCAAAGCGCGCGACGCTCGAAGGCTGGTTCATAGACATCCTGCCGGACCTTAACCAGAACGATGAAGAGACCGCGCGCTACGAGATTCAGAACACGCTCTGGTGGATTGGCGTGACGGGCATTGACGCGATTCGGCAAGATACGTGGCCTTATGTTCCGCGCACCTTCTGGCGTGATTGGATGGCTGCAATTAAGCGCGAGTATCCGAAGATGAACGTTTTTGGGGAAATGTACGATGGTGATCCTGCGCTCGTCTCTTTCTTTCAAGGCGGGCGCGCTCGCTTTGACGGAGTTGACGACGGCGTTGATTCGCTCTTCGATTTCCCTCTGCTGTATCCGATGCGCCGCGCGTTCGCAGAAGGCAAGAATGTTAAAGAGGCCGCGCAGATGCTTGCGCGCGATCATCTCTACACGAACGCCGGAATGCTCGTCACCTTCATCGGCAATCACGACATGCAGCGTTTTATGAACGAGCCGAGCGCGAACGTCACAGGCTTGAAGCTCGCGATGACGATGCTCTTGACGACGCGCGGCGTTCCGCAGATTTACTACGGCGACGAGATTGCCATACGCGGCGCAAATGACCCTGACAATCGCAGAGACTTTCCCGGCGGCTTCGCAGGCGATGCGGCAAACGCTTTCACAAAGGCAGGCCGCACGCCGGAACAGCAGGAAGCCTTCGAGCATGTGCGACGCCTGACGCACATTCGCTCAGAGCTTGAGCCACTGCGTCGCGGCTCGCTACAGAATCTCTACGTTGCCGACCAGCAATACGCTTATGCTCGAAAGACTGATCGTGCGGCAGTAATCGTAATCTTTAACAACGACACGAAGCCCGCGATACTTGATTTCAGCGTTGCCCCGACGGGTCTTGAGAACGGAGCGCAACTTGATGATCGTCTCGACACAATCAGCGACGCGCGCGTTGAGAATGGAAGATTAAAGGTGTCGCTGCCCGCGCGCTCTGCAAGCATTCTGGCTAAGCGTTAAGCAAACGAAAAATATTTAATAACAGCACGGAGATTGTTTTCTACATCATGGGACTTAAGACCAAACCTTTTTCCGAGCAAGTTGCGATTATCACGGGTGGGGGCACGGGCATCGGGCGCGCTTTCACGGAAGCTCTGGCGCAAGCGGGCGCAACCGTTGTGATTGCATCGCGTCGTGAAGACGTGTTGCGGCGAACGGCGGACGAGTTGAATGCTGGTGTGGATGCCGAACGTGTCTTCCCTTACGCTTTCGACATTCGTGACCGCGTGCAGGCGGAAAGCCTGTTGCGCTATGCGATAGAGAGATGGAAGACCATTGACGTGCTGATTAATAACTCCGGCCTCGCCGTGCCTGAGAGTGTGGTGGAGATTACTGACGACGGTTGGGACAAAGTTTTGGAGACGAATCTGCGGGGCGCAATGTGGCTCGTGCGCGCCGCTTTGCCGCACATGATTGAGAATGATTTCGGCGATGTCATCAACGTCTCGTCGCAGGCAGGCAAGCACGGCTATGCGGACGTGCCTTCTTACTGCGCTTCAAAGTTTGCCCTGCTCGGTTTCGCCGAAAGCCTGCGCGACGATGTGCGTAAGCGCGGCGCAAACATACGCGTCTTCAACTTCTGCCCCGGCCTCGTTGACGTTGACCACACGGGCAAACAGGAAGAAGCCCGCGCCGGAGCCATCCACGTCCGCAACATGGCGCGCACGTTAATCTATGCGCTCACGCTCGACCGCGACGTGGTGATTGAAGACATCAATATCTATAAACGATGAACGAGGAATGATGAATGATGAACGAAAAACTGTCCGTAGTCAGTTGTCCGTTGTCAGTTGTAAAAGCGAATAACAACGGACTATGGAC
>JBAWGU010000228.1:0-5365 GCA_049593215.1 Pyrinomonadaceae bacterium | reverse complement strand
GTCTCTGCGCCTCTGCGGTGAACTTCAATTCGCCTTCCTCCCAATTCCAAATTGACCCACTACGCAGAGCTTAAGCTCCTGGACATTTCTTTCAGACATATTTTAGTATCTGCTCGTCATCACTTCTCCGGCAGCAAAAGAAGATGCGCACATTCGCACACCAACAGGGACAGGCTCAGAAGCAATCTTCAGGACAGTTTTCACCTGCGCGCTCGCCTGTGCTTGCTCGCAGCCGCGAGCGCAATCTCGTCTTGAATTCCAGAGACAATGAGACTGTCTCGTCGCCGCTCGTCAACGAAGTTTTGCGTTCTCCCGGGCACCCATTGGACGCTTCGGCGCGCTCATTTATGGAGCCGCGCTTCGGCCACGATTTCAGCCGCGTGAGAGTGCATACGGACGCGGCGGCGGCTGAGTCTGCGCGGGAAGTTGGCGCGCACGCCTACACGGTCGGCTCGCATATCGTGTTTGCTCAGGGCGGTTCGGCTTCGACTCTAAATCATGACCGGCATTTGCTGGCGCATGAGCTGGCGCACGTAGTTCAACAACGAGAGGTGGGCGACGCTTCGTCTTATCAGGGTAATTTTCCGGCTGCGCCGAAGCACGCGGAGCAATCGGCGGATGTTGCCGCGTCTGCTGTTGCTGCGGGAGGCAGCGCGCCGCCTCAGCCGGGACAATCAGCGCAACTTGCGCGGCAAGGGAACAAGACAGTCTGCGACGAGCATCCTGAGCTTTGCCCTGCGCCCGCCGCAGGCTCCAGGCCCATTGATCCGTCGCGCCCACCGCCGAGCGTTAAGAAAGAGCCGGAGCGCAAGACAGAAACGCCTTCGCCTGCGCCGCCGGAGAAGAAGGCTACACCCAAACCACGCTCGCCCGTTGGCACTAACAGTATGTTCAAGGAGAATACGCCGACGAAAGAGCTTGCGCGGTGGGACTATATTGTTTATGAGGACCACGTGCGTCTCGGAAATCGCGCCGTGGACGAGAGCAAAAGCGGCGTCGTGATTGGCAGTTGGCCGTGGATGACTAACAACCCGGGCGACCTGACAGGCAATTTAAGCGCGCAGCATGAAGACGCTGATGACCCCAAATCGCCTTACCGCAAGGATGAGCGCATCTGGGGCCGTCCGACGAGTCGCGGCGAAAGCCCAACCAGCCTCAAACCCGTCGCAGGCTCCGTCGGGTTGGACGCAGGCAACACCGCCGTCGAAGGCTTTGCCGCGCGCAAAGACCTTGCAATCTTTGCGAACATCGGGAGAGGTCGAAAGGGTCTCAAGGATTGGATACAAAAATACTACGGCGACGTGACGCTGGCGGAATCCGTCAAAAAACATCTTGGTCCAACAAAATCACACGTCAAAGGCGTTGACGATCCGGAGAAGTATCCGAAGCGATTGCAGGAATATCTCACGGACAAAGGCGGCTATCCTTCCAACTATGTCACCTCGACGAAAGGCAAGGATGTGAAGGATGACGCGTGGAATGATGTGATAGATGCTTTCGGTTATGCCGAAGGCTTCTACAATCGCCGTCCGGTGGCAGGCGAGAAGGGAAAGTTTCGTTACTACGAGAACAAGGGCATCATCTATCGTTGCGGCGGGCGCGATCCCATTGACGTTGACCCCGCATTCAAAAATTTGAAGAGAGTCACGGATATGCCGCAGGCCACGCCGCCCGAAGTTAAGAAGCTTCTTGGCTGCGAATAATAGGTGTTGCGGGCGTGAGGCGTATGCGGCGAATGCGGCGACGGTCAACGCGCTCGACTGTGAAACGCGCGCCTTCATGCTCAATGGATTCGCCCGGAAGGAGCAGACGCCCCGCCTTCGCCACCAGAAATCCGGCGAGCCTTGTGTAGCCGCCCTCTTCCGATAGATGCAGGTTGAAGCGGCGATTCACGTCTCTCACGTTGAGCATTCCGTCCAGAATGTACGTGCCGCCATCTTCTATAATCTGAGCGCGCGTCTTCTCGTCAAACTCATCATTTATCTCGCCGACAATCTCTTCCAAAAGGTCTTCCAGAGTGACAATGCCCTCCACTCCCCCATGCTCGTCCACGACAAAGGCAATATGTTTTTGCTCCGACTGCATCTGCGTGAGCACGTCGCCGAGACGCGCCGTTGCAGGCACAAACATCGGAGGATGAAGCAACTCTTCGAGCCGAAATTCTTCAGGCTCTGTCTTTAAGAAAGGAATTATGTCTCGCAAAAAGAGCGTGCCGAGAATCTCATCGAAACGCTCACGATAGACGGGCAGCCGTGAGTAGCCTGATTGACGAAAAGCTTCTTCCGCCTCGTCCAGAGTCGCTGTCGCCCGTAGCGCAACAACATTAGGGCGCGGAACCATAGCTTCCTGAACTTCCGTATCAAAGAAATCGAAGATGCGATTGATTAAAGACTTCTCTTCCGTCTTGAGATGCCCGCCCTCGTGCGCCTGATCTACGAGTTGACGAATCTCTTCAGCCGTGTAGATGCTGGCGTGCGCATCCGTCGCATGAAGGCCGACGAGCCGGACAGTCTGCGCGCTGGCCCAGTTAAGCGCGCGTATGGGCCACTGGAACAGTTTGTAAAAAACCTGCATCGGCCATGCGACTATGAGCGCGATATTTTGCGCGCGCTCAAGGCCGAGAATCTTGGGAGCCTGTTCGCCAAGCACGATGTGCAGGGCCGTGATAATCGTGAACGCGATTGCGAAAGAGATGGTTTCCATGACCGCTTCGGAGACTCTGCCAGCGAGCGGCGCTTCAAGCAGGTGCGCCACCACAGGCTCGCCAATCCACCCCAGCGCAAGCGAGGCGAGCGTGATTCCGAGTTGCGAAGCGGAAAGATAAGCGTTGAGATCGTCGAGCAGGCTAAGCAAACGTTTTGCTCGCCTGTCGCCGCCTGCCGCAAGAGCCTCGATGCGGGAACGGCGCACGCCGACGAACGCAAACTCTGCCGCCACAAAAAATCCATTCACAAAGACAAGCACGAAGACCGCGAAAATTTTCAGAAAGGTAAGCATGGTCTGTTTATCAATAGCTTAGAGGTTTGAGCGCGCGAAGACAAACGGAAGGCTAGTGAGAAATCTTTTCATCAAGGAGCTTGCAGAATTCTACGACACGATTCTCTGCCCAGAAGCGGTCTTCCGCGCCCGTCGCGCCGTCAGAGAGAAAGCCGACGTGCCCGCCATGCTCCGGCGCGATAAGCAGCACATAAGGGTTCTCTTTGATTGAAGCATCGCGCAAGGGGTGAAAGGGAATGAACGGGTCATCCTGCGCGTGTATGATGAGCGTGGGCACGCGTATGTGGCGGATGAGAGAGAGGGAGCTGGCGCGCGTATAGTAGTCATCCGCGTCAGTGAAGCCGCCGTGAATGGAAGTATAGCGATTATCAAACTGCCTGAGCTTGCGCACGCGGCTGAGGCCACGCGTATCGTAAAGCTCCGGGTAGAAACGCTTCTTTTGCCGGATGCGTTTGCGCAGGCTCGACATGAATCTCTGGTGATAAATCCAGTTGGAGCGCCGCTCAATCTCATTTGCGCTCGCGTGCAGGTCAACGGAAGGCGAGACGACGCAGATTCCTGCAAGCTCTCGCGGCGCATCCTCTCCCTCTTCTCCCGCATACTTCAAAGCAATGTTGCCGCTCATCGAAAAGCCGACCAGAAAGATTCGCTTGAGACCATCCTGCTCAATCAGCTCATTAAGACAAGCGCGAAAGTCTCCGCTCATGCCGCTGTGATAGAGCGTCTCTGTGAGATGCTCCGTGCCGCCGCAGTTGCGCATGTTGAGACGAATGACGTTAAAGCCTGCGCGAAAAGCTTTGTCCGCCGCGCCGAGCATATAAATGGAAGTGCTTGAGCCTTCGAGTCCATGAACAACAAGCATCGTCGGGGCATCAAGGCGATGCTCCTGCCAGCGACAATGCGCAAGGAGACGCACGTTCGGCTCCGTTTCAAAGAATCGCTCAACGTCTTTGCGATGCGCGCGCAGGGTGATACGGCGCGGCCACACGTAAGCGCCGAGCGTTTGCGCGTGACCACTGGTGAGCGCAGGATGAGGCTTGAAAGATTTTTCGTTGAGCGTGTGCGCAATATCCGCAAGCTCCCGCTTTATCTCTTCCACAGCGTTCTCTTGAGGAGGAGGAGCGTTATCAATCGTTCCTGAATCCTTAGTTACCATCCTTCATCCTTGCGTTCATGCGCTCTTGATCAGGCCAGACGAATTGGCTCCGACGATGGCGGGTCGCCTGCGGGAGGCGGGCTGTCAGGCTCGCGCACGGGAGCGATAGGAGAAGGCTCTGTGTCGGGCGGAAGCGGGATGGGTTCGGGTTGCGACGGGTCTGGTTTAACGGGATCGTGCGGCTGTGTGGGCGGCAAAACGGGTTCGCCCGGCTGCGGCAAAGGCTCGCCGGGTTGTGGTAGCTCTATCTCCGGTTGATGATTCATCGAAAGTTTCCTCTTCAAAAATTTTAACGCGAAAGATTATTACCTGAGTCCCAAGCCTTCTGTGCTGATGTAATAAATGTGCCAGCGTCCTCTGCCCGGGCCGTTGAGACGCGAGAGTATTTCCGAATACTTCAAGCCCTGTCCCGGAGCGACGGCTGTGTTTGGAAGTTTGCGGCTGCTGGTGAAGTAGAGATAGCGTCCGTCAGGGGAGACGACGGCGCAGGTCTCTTCGGCAGGAGAGTTAATCGGCTCGCCAAGATTTTTCGGCATCGTCCACTGCCCATCTTTTTGAAAGCTGATATAAAAATCTGTGCCGCCAAGTCCGTCCGCGCTCTTCGCTTCAAAAATCATGTAACGCTCATCAGGCGCGACGTACACGCCAGCTTCCTTCTTATCTGAATTAACCGGAGCGTCCAACTTTTCCGGCGTTGCGTAGCGACCATTAACAAGGCGAGCGCGCCAGATGCCTCCCGGCGCGAATCTCGAAAAATAGAGCGTGCCGTTTGCCGCCACAGACGGGTACAGTTCATGCGCGTCCGTGTTCACCTCTCCTCCCAAATGTTTCGGCGCGCTCCATCTGCCATTCTGTAAACGCTCAATCATCCAGAGGTCGTAATCTTTTCTCGGTTGATTGTCCCCGACTGGCCGCTTTGAAGCAAAGAACAACTTTGATCCGTCTGGAGCCATAAAGGGTTCTGCGTCTGAAAAGCTTCCTGAGAAAGGAGCTATCTCAGGTTGCTGCCAGCGTCCGTTCTTGAAGTGAGAAACTAAAATAACGTAGTCGTTACCAATCTCCATCGTGTAATAGACGGTGCGGCCATCGGGCGTAAAGGCAGGACGATATGTCGTTGCCGCGCCGATAGAGATGATGCCGGGTTCAAATAGAACAGGTGTCGAGGGAGCTTTATTTTGAGCTTTAAGAGGACTGGAACGAGCCGTCTGCTGT
>JBAWGU010000227.1:0-2410 GCA_049593215.1 Pyrinomonadaceae bacterium | reverse complement strand
GAAACGCACGGCTAAATTCAAGCTGTCGCTCACGCGACTTTTTGGAGACGCTCCAAGAGTTGAAATAAATATCCTTGCGGGCCAACCATCTTTTCTTTATTGTTGGATTGCTGAAAACTGAGACTCGAAACTTTCGCGCCGAAGAACTAACATGACAGAATTTTGATGTCAACAGACGTAAGCGGCAAGGTCGTCATCGTTTTTGAGAGAAGAGGGCAAAGAGCTTGTCATTGATGCTACAGGAGATCGCAGAGCAGCCTGCGGCTCTTGAAAAGACGATAGAGCAGGAGCAAAGCAAGGTTGAGAAGCTCGGCGCGTTTTTGCGAGAGCGCGATATTGACCTGATCGTTCTTGTCGCGCGTGGTAGCTCCGACAACGCCGCGCTCTTCGGACGCTACCTGCTTGAAATCACAACGGGCATTCCCGTCTCACTCTCCGCGCCTTCCGTCCACACGGTCTATGGCGCGAAACTAAATTTTCAACACGCGCTCGTCATCGGCGTCTCGCAATCCGGCGAAGGCGAAGACATCAATCGCGTCTTAGATAACGCTCGCGCGTGCGGCGCGCATACCGTCGGCATCACAAACGAAGCGCAGTCTTCTATGGTCTCAATCGTTGACGAGACGCTTCTGATGCACGGAGGGCGCGAGCGTTCCGTTGCGGCGACCAAGACCTACACGGGCCAGATGCTTCTCTTCTACATGCTCGCGGCATCTCTGGCAGGAACGAACACAACGCCTGACTACAATGCTATCCCTGATGCGGTCGAGCGCACATTGAAGCTGCAAGCATCTATCAGCGAACTCGTCGAGCGTTACGTCTTCATGGAAAACTGCGTGGTCGTCGGGCGCGGCTTGATTTACGCGAATGCCTACGAGCTTGCTCTGAAATTGATGGAGACATGCTACGTCGTGGCCGAGCGTTTCTCTTCCGCAGACTTCTTTCACGGCCCGCTCGCAATGGTCGAGCGCCACTTCCCTGTCTTTATCTTCGCGCCGCCGGGCGCGATGCTCGACGGCACGAAAGTCTTGATTGAGCGATTGCACGAGCTGCGCGCAGACACGCTCGTTATCACGGCAGACGAAGATGCCGCGCGCTCCTGTTCGCGCGCCATTAGGATGCCCTCTGACATTGATGAATTTCTCGCTCCCATTCCCTACATCGTTCCGGGCCAACTCTTCGCCGCGCTACTCGCAAACGCCAAAGGTCTCAACCCGGACGCGCCGCGCTCACTGTCGAAAGTAACGCGAACGCTTTAGAGAGGTCGAATCAATCTTGCCGCAAATGGAAAGTATTAGCTTCACGCAAAGGCGCGAAGAAAAGAAGAACCAAAGAACACTGCTGAATCATTCAACACCTTTGCGCCTCTTGATTTTCTTTTCTTCGCGCCTTTGCATGAACCCTCATGTTTCACCATGCTGCGCTCTGATTAGATAAATTGACTTTGGCCTAAAGCTTAAAGCCGAAAGAGCGCGGTTCGTGATAGCATAGAGCCGTTAAGCGTAGGTTGGAAAATCCCCCTGTGAGCCTGACGACAACACAAATCGAGCGACTCATAGATGAAGGCACGAAGCGTCTGATTGCGCGTGCAACGGAATCGCGCACGCTTGACGTTGACGCGCTTGCTCCGCGCGTGCGCTCTGCGCTCAACAAATATCTTCTCGCGGATGACGCGAACGCTAACGCAGATGCGATGAAAGAGTTCATTGACACGCTTCACGCTGACGACCTGTGCTTAGTTATCGCCTGCGAGCGCGGAGACCAGAGCGCATGGAGCGATATTGTGGAGCGTTTCAATTCGACTGTGCGTTCGGCTGCGCGCCATGCCGCCGGGAACGAAGATGCGGCGGAAGATTTGGCCCAATCTATCTGGGCGGAGCTTCACGGCCTGCGCGTGCGCGAGGATGGGAGACCTGCTGGCAAGCTCTCTTATTATTCCGGGCGCGGCTCGCTCGGCGGTTGGCTGCGCGCAGTCGTGAGCCAACTCGCTGTGGACCAGCATCGTAAGCAGTCGCGGCTGGTGCAGACGGAAGAGGATGCGGATTTTGATCGTCTCGCGCGCGGCTCTCATCAGGGCGAAGAGAGCTTGAGCGCGTCGCACGCTCCTTCTGACCCGGAGCAATCGCTCTTAGAGCAACGCGCGGCGAAGGACGTGGAAGCCGCGCTCGCCAAAGCTATCGGTGAACTCGAAGCGGAAGACCGCTTGCTCGTCAAGCTCTACTATTTCGACGGGCTGCGTTTGCGCGAAGCGGGCGCAGTGCTCGGCGTTCACGAAGCGACAGCGAGCCGACGCCTTGCGCGCGTGCAGTCAGACATACGCAAGCGCGTCGAAACTATCTTGATGAACGAGCACGGATGGACGCGCGATGAGACGGCGCGCTCGCTCACGGAAGCCGCCACGCATCTGATG
>JBAWGU010000226.1:0-6858 GCA_049593215.1 Pyrinomonadaceae bacterium | reverse complement strand
TGAGGGATGAGGGATGAGGGATGAAATAAACAGCGACACGATTGCAGATGAACACCGAGAAGTTATTTCAAAGGAACTGCTTCAAGGGCGAAGAGCCAGCTCTTCATCCCTCATCCCTCATCCCTCATCCCTTTTCAAGTGGCTCGTTCAAATCAGTCGCTACGGACTCGCGGCTCTTTTCCTCTTCACTTCAAGTATGAAACTGTTCACGCTGAGCAGTTTCGCTGAGCGGTTCAATATCACCAGCTTCGCTATCAGCGTTTCCGAGCTGGTCGGCACACGTTGGGCATGGCCTGTCGCCGTTGCCGTCATTGTTATCGAATTTATCACTGCGCTGTTTCTTCTCTGGCCGCGCGCGGTGCGTCTCGGCGCATTGTTCTCGGCCATACTTTTGATAGGCTTTGCGGGTTACGCGCTCTACTACGTTTACGTCCTGCACGGCGAGCCGCTTGAATGCGGTTGCTTCGGCGGCATCATTGCGAGCCAGCTTGGTGTCTCCACAGCTTTGCGTAATCTCGCGTTGCTGGTCCCATCCGCCCTCGTCCTCTTCGGCTACCCGCGCATCCGGCGAACTCCGGGCGGAGCCGTTGAAGAACAGCCTGCGCCCCCAACACTTGCTTCGCAAAACTTGCCTTGAGATTTCATCAGGAGAAAATTTAGATGGCTTCAATCTCTTTCTGGGGCGGCGTCGGCACGGTCACAGGCTCAAAGTATCTGATTGAGACTGAGCACGCGCGCGTGCTTGTTGACTGCGGCATGTTTCAAGGCTTGAAGGAACTGCGTGAGCGCAACTGGCAAGACCCTCCGTTCAACCCGCGCGCGATTGACGCGGTGCTCATCACGCACGCGCACATAGACCACACGGGCTATCTGCCGCGCCTCGTCGCGCTCGGATTCCACGGCCCCATCTACTGTTCGCGCGGCACGGCTGACCTTCTCAAAATCCTGCTCCCAGACGCCGCGCGCCTTCAGGAAGAGGAAGCGGACTATCGCAACCGCCACAACCTGACGAAGCATCATCCCGCGCTGCCGCTCTACACGGAAGACAATGCGCGCGACGCGATTAAGCTGATTCATCCGTTGGCAAACGACGGCGTGCCTGTTGATGTGGCAAAAGGCGTGCGCGCAGGCTTTCGCATCGCAGGCCACATCCTCGGCTCAAGCCTCGTGCTCGTCGAAGTTGAAGGTGCAGGCGAAGACGGCAAAGGTCGCCGCATACTCTTCTCAGGCGACTTGGGCCACTACGATCAACCCATCATACGCGACCCTGTTGCGCCTCCTGCCTGCGATTACCTGCTGGTCGAATCAACTTACGGCGACCGCCTGCACGATCCTGAACATCCGAAAGACGCGCTCGCGCGCATCATCAACGATGCACACGAGCGCAACGGCGTGGTCCTGATTCCGGCCTTCGCCATCGGGCGCACGCAGGAGCTTATCTACCTGATACGCGAGCTTGAAGACGAGAAGCTCATTCCGATTCTTCCTGTGCGCGTTGACTCGCCGATGGCTGCGGCTGCGACACAAGCCTACGGCAATCGCAAAGAGGAGCAGGACGAAGATTACGCGAGCGTGCTGGCGCGGCGCGAGCATCCGTTGAGAACGCACTCGATGGTAACGGCATCTTCGCGTGAAGAATCCAAGAAGCTGAATCATGAAGAAGGCGCGCGTATCATCATCTCTGCATCGGGGATGATGACAGGCGGGCGCGTGCTTCATCACGCGCAGAGAATCCTGCCGGACAATAACGCGACGATAGTCTTTGTCGGCTATCAGGCCGCAGGAACGACGGGAAGAAAAATTCAGGACGGTGCGCGCGAAGTGAAAATCATGGGACGGTTCGTGCCCGTGCGTTGCCGGATTGAACGCATCGGCGGCTTCTCGGCCCACGCGGATTGGGGAGAGGTCATACGCTGGCTCGAAGGAATGCCCCAAGCGCCCCGCCGCGTCTTCAACACGCACGGCGAACCCGAAGCCGCAGAAGCGATGGCCGCGCACATCCGCGAGCGTTTCGGCTGGACTGTAGAAGTTCCACACTACGGCGAGCGTTTCGAACTCGTTTAAGCAATCCGCGCGCGTGAAGTTGAAACTGGCCGCGTGCTATACTGCGCGGAATTAAAAGCAGTTTACAGTTTTCAGTTTTGAGTTTTCAGACGGGAAGGCGGTTCACGCTTTTTCTGAAAACTGAAAACCGAAAACTGTAAACTGATCTATAAGGAGCAAAACATTGAGCGTTCTGGTTGATAAAAATACGCGGCTGGTCGTGCAGGGCATCACGGGCAAAGAGGGCACGTTTCATACGAAGCAGATGGTCGAGTACGGCACGAATGTGGTGGGCGGCGTCACGCCGGGCAAGGGCGGGACGAAGCATGAAGGCATCGCTGTCTTTAATACCGTTTCCGATGCCGTCAAAGAAGAGGGCGCGAACGCGACAGTGATTTATGTGCCTCCGCCGTTCGCTGCGGATGCGATTATGGAAGCGGCGGATGCGGGCGTTGCTCTCGTCGTATGCATCACCGAAGGCATCCCTGCGCTCGACATGGTGAAAGTAAATGAGTATCTCGCTGACAAAGAGACTCGTCTGATTGGACCAAACTGTCCGGGCATCATCTCGCCAGGCAAATGCAAGATTGGCATTATGCCGGGCCACATTCACCGCGAAGGCAACATCGGCGTCGTCTCGCGCTCAGGCACTCTGACGTATGAGGCTGTGGGGCAGTTGACCGCGCTGGGCTTGGGCCAGTCAACTGCGATTGGCATTGGCGGCGACCCTATCGTCGGCACGACGCACACGGACGCGCTCGCGCTCTTTGAAGCGGACGAAGAGACGCACGGCATCGTGATGATTGGCGAAATCGGCGGCACGGCCGAAGAGGATGCTGCCGCGTTTGCGAAAGCGAATGTGCATAAGCCCATCGTTGCATTTATCGCGGGACAGACCGCGCCGCCCGGACGCCGCATGGGCCACGCGGGCGCAATCATCGCAGGCGGCAAAGGCACTGCCGCAGAGAAAATGAAGGCTTTGGAAGACGCAGGCATACGAGTCGTCAAATCGCCTGCGGACATCGGGCAGGCGATGAAAGACGCGCTCGGCTCAAGCGCATCTGCTTGAGTTAAGCTCGACTAAATTTGCCGGTTTCGCGTTAAAGACCTTCTGCAAGTTAATTCCAGACTACAGCGAGGGCATCATGTTGAATCGAAGTAAAGGCGCTCTTCCATCCATCGCGGCTCCCATTATGCTTGGGATCATCGGTCTCTTTACACTCATGCGTAGGCCGCGTTTCGAGACGTTTCATACAGTTGATGTCCTGCAACTGCTAGCATCCGGCATGTGCTTTGGCGTCGCTCTCGTTGCACTCCTGTCGTTCTTGCGCGGGCGACCGCGACAGTGATTTGTTCATCCGGGTAGCAAGCTTTCTGATTAAACCTTACAAAGACAAAAGGAGTTCAGTTCAGATCAATGGCAGAGCAAACAAGGAATCTTACTTTTGGCATCATCAAGCCCGACGCGGTTCGTGCAAACAAGACCGGACAGATTATTCAACGCATCACGGACGGCGGCTTTCGCCTGCGCGCGATGAAGTTGATTCACATGACGCAGCGCGAGGCCGAAGGTTTTTATGCTGTGCATCGTGAGCGTCCGTTCTTCGGTGAATTGACGCAGTTCATGTCGGGCGAGCCGTGCGTCGTGATGGTCCTGGAGAAAGAGAATGCAGTCAAAGCGTGGCGCGACTTGATGGGCGCGACTGACCCTGCTAAGGCGGACGAGGGAACGATACGCAAAGATTTTGCAAACTCCATCGGCGAGAACGCCGTTCACGGCTCTGATTCGGAAGAGAACGCCGCGATTGAGATTTCATACTTCTTCAGCCAGCTTGAACTTTATTGGAGCAAGCTCAAGAAGTAAAAAAACGGGACTCAGATGAAACGCTGCCCGAAATGCCAGCAGACCTACGCGGACGACGAGATGAGGTTCTGTCTTGAAGACGGCACGGCGCTCGTCAGCGTTGCGGCTGAGCAAGACGCAGATGCAACGTGGGTCATGCCTGCGGAGCGTGGCCCTGATACTGCGCGAACGCAAGCATCGCCAACACAGGCTTCGCCCTCTCAATCGGCATTCTATCAAGCTCAGCCATCGCCGCCTCCGATTCAGTCCGTCTCTTATGCACAGTCGCAGCCGACAGCGCGCAGGCGCAGCCCTCTGCTCTGGATTCTCGCCGCCGCTCTGATGCTAGGTCTCTCCGGCATCGTCGTCGTTGCGCTCATCCTGTACAGTATGCGTGGAGATCAAACTCCTCTCACGGCGCAAACCGCTACGCCCACACCTGCGCCCACTGTTACTCCGACGCCTGAAACTATCTCAAGCGCAGCGAACAGCAATTCTAATAAAACAGCAAGCACACCTACGCCAACGCCTTCGAGCACTCCGACTGCGCGCCAGATGAATACGAACAACGCTGTCGCGCAGCCTTCGCCAACGCCGCCGAAGCCGCTACCAACACCAAAGCCTTCGCCGTTGCCCACGCCAACTGCGCCGAGCAAGCCAATCGCGGGCGGCGTGCTCAACGGCAAAGCGATCAGTTTGCCGAAGCCAGCTTATCCGCCTATTGCCAGAGCCGCGCACGCTTCGGGCACTGTGATTGTGCAGATCACGATTGACGAGAACGGCAGCGTGATCTCTGCGCGCGCCGTCAGCGGCCACCCGTTGCTGCAAGGGGCGGCTGTGGCAGCAGCGCGCGGAGCGAAGTTTTCGCCAACGACGCTTTCGGGCCAGCCCGTCAAGGTAACGGGCGTGATCACGTATAACTTCGTGGCACAGTGAAACTGACGCGCGATGGTTTGCGTCTGAAGAGAGAACGGCGTTATAAAAGTTATTGCACAATGAGAACGGAGAAGCTTTATGTCAATCATCAGCGACGTAATCGAATCAACCAAAGCGATCATCAAGGGCATGAGCGTGACCCTCTCTTACATCCCGAAAGAGAAGTGGACGGTCCAATATCCTGATGAACCCATCACGGTACAGCCGCGCTATCGCGGACAGCATCTTCTTCATGTTGACGAGAACGGGAAAGAGAAGTGCGTCGCCTGTTTCCTCTGCGCGGCAGCATGTCCTTCGGATTGTATCTACATCATTGCTAAGGACGACCCGCGCTCGCCCGCAGAGCGCATAGGCCGTGACGAACGCTACGCAGAGGTTTACAACATAGATTACGGTCGCTGCATCTTCTGCGGCTACTGCGTCGAAGCCTGCCCGAAAGATGCCATCACGCACGGCTACAACTTTGAGCTATCGGTTTACAATCGCGCGGATTTACTAAAGACCAAAGATGATCTGCTCATCACAAAACAGAAACAGTCAATGAACTACCGCGTCGCATCTTCGGATGAAGATGTCAACTCCGAATACAAGGAAGTTTGAAGGCCTGCAATTTCATAGAAAGAGCCGCCGGAAGTTTGATGCTGATGGCGGCTTGTAGCTGACGCGAACCTCACAACGCAGTCAGGAAATCTTTGAGCGGATTGAAGGCAGGACTATTCCAGTTAATAAATCCTCTTTGAGCAGCAATCCCCAAACGCATGTCTGGTGGGTTTTGGGTAGCCAGCCATGCATGAATACGCGCTTTGGAGATTAGGTTTGGTAGACTCCCTTTAGTTGCTCGCACACATTCAAAATATTCATCAACACATCGTATTGACAAATCTGTTTGCAAGGCATCAAGACATACATCCTCTAGCATTCCAGAACGCTGACCATCCGGCAAAATCATAATCCCAACACGCGGAGAGCCTGCTTCTATGTTCCCGGAGGAGGAGGGCGTAACGAATTCGCGGTTGTTGAGATGATTGCTGAGGCTGGTGAAGGCACTCAAAGCATCCGTGTCGGCATCTCGTGTGACACCTAATGATGTTAAATTAGCAAACCCGGGGCGGAGCACCGGTGCATCAAGGTAATATGGCAGATTATCCTTCCCGCCGTATTCTTCGACCTTAACATCATCAAGTCCAAGATGAATAAGTAAAGCACCAAAAATGCGTACTTCGTCTTTTCCTTCTCCGATTAGTAATTTAGGCTTGTCAAGTTCACTAGGGATGGCTGTTTGAGGAGCTTCTGAAAACTCTGGATCGGACACTAACGCACCTCCAGATTCATCTCGACTGAAGTATCCAATGTTTTTTCGTTGTATGTTACAGCTTTAATATCTCCGTTAATACGCTCAAGACGATGTAGGCGCAAATCATAGTCCTTACTTTCAAGAAATGCTTCATGAGCGGCTCGTATACATTCCCAACTATGCGTGGTGGCGAAAATCTGAGTGTTAGAGCGGCGGGCTGCCTCACCTATCGCCAGCCACACTTTTGTCAGCACTGAGTGATGTAGCCCGTTCTCAATCTCGTCAACTAATACCACCCCACCTGACGCATTCGTAATTTCTAAAACGAGAGATAGTAAACGCACCATACCCTCGCCCATTTGCGACATTGGTATACGTCTGCCAATACCAATATCGCCGTAGATCATTGCCGGACCATCTGATGTAGATACGGCTAAACTTTTTAGCCGAGGTTCGATGAGTTGTAGGGTATTAACAATCTCATCTTGTCGGCCTACATCATCAAGTTTGCTGAACCATTTAGTATCCTCCTCAGGCAAGCGTGAATAAGTATTGAAGAGTAGCCTTAGGGGAGTTGTATCGATTAAGTGTCTTGAAGGATACACACGCAAGTTGTTACCGCTCTTTTCGACTCTCCATGACACATCGAACTCAGTATTCTTAACATGCACGCTTAGATACATTGGAAGATCATCAAATGGTATTTCGTCAGGAATTGGAACGCCTCCACTCACATCTTCAA
>JBAWGU010000225.1:0-3281 GCA_049593215.1 Pyrinomonadaceae bacterium | reverse complement strand
GGTAAAAGGGTAAAAGGGGAAGAGGGTAAAAGGAAGGAGAAACGTGTGCTAATCGAGACTGTTCTTTTCCTTTTACCCTTTTTACCCTCTTCCCCTTTTACCCCTTTACTTTTTTCTTATCTCCTTCCCTTCATCTTCCAATTTCTGCGGCGAAGATAGACGGCAAGGGCTTTGTCCAGCGGCGCGGAGGTGTCCAGCTCCACGTAGTCCGCACCCGCGCGCTCAAGTTCGTGGCGATAGAAGGAGCAGAGATCACGGATGCGCTCTGCGTAATCCTGACGAATGCGGTCGGCGTCAGCGAGCAGCGTCGCGCCCGTCTCAAGATCACGAAACTCATGCAGGCCGTGCTGGTCCAGACTCTTTTCCGTCCGGTCTAACAGATGAAAGACAATCACGTCATGGCCTACGCGCCGCACGCGCGCAATCGCGCTGGCAGTCTCTTCCATCTCGTCGTAGAGGTCTGAGATGACGATGCACAACCCACGCCGTTTCCACTGCGCGGCTTCGCGCAAGACGCTTGGGCCGACGCGCGTTTCACCCGAAGCTGCTACGCGCTCAAGCGCGGCGAGGATTAAGTGAAGGTGACGCTCGCCGCCGCGCGTGGGCGTGCGCGCTCTCACTTCGTTGTTGAAGCAGACCAGACCGACGCGATCATTCTGCCGCGTCGCAAGATACGCGAGCGCCGCCGCCAGATAGCGTGCAAAGTTTAGCTTGCTCACGCCGCGCGGCGCATAACCCAGAGACGCGCTCACATCGAGGAGCAAGCGCACGGGCGCGTTTGTCTCTTCCTCAAACTCTTTTGTGTAGAGCCTGTCCGTGCGCGCATAGACTCGCCAGTCAACGCGCCGCACCTCGTCACCGGCGATGTACGGGCGATGCTCCGCAAAATCCTGCGAGAGTCCGCGAAACGGACTCCGGTGCAAGCCCGCCAGAAATCCTTCGACCACGACACGCGCAATCATGTCGAGTCGCCCGATAGAAGCAAGCACGGAAGGGTCAAGCATAAAAACAGTTTTCAGTTTTCAGTTTTCAGAAAAAGCAGGATGAGAAGATTGCTGAACGAAGATGAGCGCGGCTCTCATCTTCACTCAACCAACTGGAAACTGAAAACTGAAAACTGTTTCACTTCGCATAGTATCCGCGTTTGGTGCGCGCGGCGAGTTCGGGGCGTCCGACGAGTTCGACAGAGACTGTGCGCCATGTGCCGTCGCGCGTGTGTTGCGCGGGATGATAGCCGATGCTATAGACTGTGCCCAAGTCGCGTATCACCTGTTCATAGACGCCGTTCAAATCTTCGAGCTTACGCGCGCGATAGACGAGGCTGCCGCTCGCGTCTGCAATTTGAGAGAGTTGCTGTCGCGCAATGACGTATGCGCTCGCAGGAGTGCGATGACGCTTGACCTCTTCGGCCTCCGTGTCAAGGTAAATCGGAATCACGATTGATTCAGACTGCTTGATGATCTCAAGCAACGCCTCAAAGCTCGTGTGCGAGCCGTCGCCACGCACATCCGGCAGAGCATTATCAACTCCGTCCGTCATCACAATCACGGCGCTGCGTCTCAAGCCGCTCGTCTGGCTCATCACGGATTCGATGACGAAGCGCAGAGAGTCCCAGAAGTTGGTCCCGCCCACAGGTCTGTCTATGTGCTTGATGCTCTTCTTCAGTTGCTCGCGGTCTAAGGTGAGCGGCGAGACGAGTTCGGGCGCGCTCGCAAAAGTGATGATGCCGATGCGGTCAGTCGGGCGCGCGGCGGCAACGAATTTCAAAGCCGTGTTACGAACGAGTTTTAGTTTGTCTGAAGTCGAGCCTGAGAGGTCTATCAGGAGCAGCAGGTCGAAAGGCGTCTCAGCCGAAGCGAAAAACTCAATCTCCTGCGCCGCGCCGTTTTCCAAAATACGAAAATCCTCCTGCCTCAAAGAACCAACCAGCCGCAACGGGTCGCGGCTGAAGACGCTCACGTTGAGATTGACGAGCGACGTATCAATGTGAATTGTGTCAACGGTATCTGCGGTCTGCGCGCTCGCAGAGAAGGTAAAAGTGAACAGGCAAAAGACAAAAGTGAGCGAAGCAAACGCGTAGCGAGGTTTGATGAGAGACAGTCGCATTCTCATTGACCGGATGGCGACTCTCACACTTTCGCTTCCAACTTTTGCCACGCAACTTTTCATGTTGAAGAAACGCCGCTTCGGATAGCTTAACATGCGCGCCGCTTCTCTTTCATCCGTTGCATATCTAAGCGCGCGGCAAGTTTGCTATACTTTTACCAAGAGGTTAATCATGGCTTGGATCAACACATCGCCGCTCGTCAAGACCTACACGCTCGAAGAGTTCTGGCAACTGCCTGACCCACCCGATAGGTCTAAGCTCGAACTCATCGCCGGAGTAATCTATATGACCCCACCACCCGGATATACTCACGATAACGCAGTCACGCGCCTCATCCGTCTATTAACGGCGCATCTCATCGCCACTGACGATAGAGGCAAGCTCTATGTCCCGCGCGCAGCCATCTGGACGAGCGCGCACACGTATCTCGAACCCGACCTCTTCTACGTCTCCGCAGAACTCGCAGCGCAACTTGACCCGGAGCATCGCACGACGGCTGATCTCGTCATTGAAATCATCTCGCCCGGCTCTGCCATCTATGACCGCAACACAAAGGCGGATACTTACGGTGCG
This sequence comes from Pyrinomonadaceae bacterium, assembly GCA_049593215.1. Taxonomy (GTDB): domain Bacteria; phylum Acidobacteriota; class Blastocatellia; order Pyrinomonadales; family Pyrinomonadaceae; genus JBAWGU01. The sequence goes on along the minus strand of JBAWGU010000225.1, from coordinate 601 downwards.
CTCGGCGTGCGCGAACTCTGGCTCGTTGACGAAACCGGAGAGACTGTTGAGGTGCGTCAGCAGATGAACGGCGGCTTTGGCGAAGGTCAGGTTTTCAAACAGGAAGAGATAATCGAGTCTGCCGTGTTGCCGTCCTTGCAAATCTCAGTCGAACAAATCTTCGCAGACTAAAAACAGTAGTCAGTAGTCAGTAGATTGCTTGAATGATGTGGGAAGGCTGCGCTGTTTTTCAATAGAAATGTTCCCATCATGCTTCTACTGACTACTGAATGCTGACTACTGACTACTGTTTTACTTCGCATAATAGCCGCGCTTGCCTCTGGCGACAGCGTTCGGACGCGAGACCGCGAGGCGAATTGCGCGCCATTTGCCGTCGCGCGCTTTGTTCGTCGGGCGGTATGAGAGGCTATAGACTGTGCCGAGGTCTGCGACGACGCGCTCGTATGCTCCGGCGAGGTCTTCCAGCTTCTCGACTTCGTAGAAGATGCCGCCACCCTCTTCCGCCAACTCTTTCATGCGGTCATAAGCCAGATCGAAAGTCTCAGGCTGCACGTCCTTGTCGCTCAGAGCTTCGTACTCTGTGTTGAGCCAGAGCGAATAG
>JBAWGU010000224.1:0-2260 GCA_049593215.1 Pyrinomonadaceae bacterium | reverse complement strand
GTCGTAAGCGGGCCGCAGCCTGTACATGAGTGGCAGCGCGACGCGCCATGCCATCCACTGCCGCGCCACGTCAGGCAAATCCCAACGACGGCGCAAGAATGTTTCTACCACTTCAATCTCGGACTCTTTCAAGGGGCTGAGGTCCGCAGTGAACTGCGCGGGTTTGAACGAACGGCGATAAGCCGTATCGCTCACAGGCGCGGCAAAGACCTGCGCGAATGAGGGAGCTTCCGCTTCGCGCTCGCGCACGACGACAGTTCCGGCAACGAGATCGCCGACCCTCTGGTCCTTTGAGTTGATGAAGACGGAGATGAGACCGATGGAGTAGAACGGCACGGGCATGATGTCGAAGTTGCGCAGCAGATTCCTGACGGCGGCTTCCCAGAACGTGATGGGCCTGCCGTCTTCTCTAATGACGCGCAGCTTCATCCAACGCTTGCCCGGCGTCTGCCCGTTCCAAATCCACTCGAAGAAGATGAAGTAGCTCGTGAAGATGAGGAAGACGAGAATAATCAACACCGCATAGACCCACTTCGGCGCATCCTTCAAGCTGTCTCCGAAGTCCGCGTAGTTCGCCGCAATGGTGAACGCGGCAACCATCAACAGCAGCGCAAAGATTTGCATCCCATGATCAATCGCGCACGCCAGAAAACGATTGCCAATCGAAGCCAGCGCGAAATGCAAAGGCACACGCTCCGGCGTTTCAATCACCAGAATGTCTTCAGTGTCTATCGTCGCTTCGGTTGCCATCTAAACCCCGGGAGCGCAGGCGTCCCGCCTGCCATGAGCGCCGAGAGGCGCGAACAAAGAAGCGCTAAATTTCAAGATTGAGTAAAAGCGGAACTTGAGTAAGCGAGCATTCGCTCGCTATGCAGGCAAGATGCCTGCGCTCCCGGCCTCTTACATCCCACGCACGCGCATGAAGCGTCGCTTGCCGACTTGTATCAGAAGTTCCCGGGCTGCGCTCAGACTGATTTCTTCATTGACCTGCGTGTGACGCTCGCCGTTTATAGAGACGCCGCCCTGCTCACAGAGACGCCGTGCCTCAGCCATCGAAGGAGCGAATCCGATTTCAACCAGCAAGCGCGGCAATTTCCAGATGCCGGATTCCAGAGAACGCTCTTCGACTTCATCCGGCGCTTGCTTGCTTCTGAAAATTCGATTGAACTCTTCTTCAGCATCTGTGGCATCCTTCGCCGAATGAAAATCCGTGATGATGCGTTTCGCCAGCTCAACCTTGAGGTCACGCGGGTTGCGCTCGCCGCTCAACGCCTGTGAGCGCAGAGCGTTAATCTCTTCCATTCGCAAATCGGTTAAGAGTTCGTAGTAACGCCACATCAATTCATCCGAGATGGACATCACCTTGCCAAACATCTCCTGCGGCGGCTCGTTGATGCCGATGTAGTTGTTGAGGCTCTTGGACATCTTATGCACGCCGTCCGTGCCTTCGAGCAAAGGCATGATGACTGCGACCTGCGCCTCCTGCCCATATTCTCTTTGCAGGTTTCTGCCCATCAGAATATTAAACTTCTGATCCGTGCCGCCGAGTTCAACGTCTGCATCCAGTGCAACTGAATCATAAGCCATCACGAGCGGGTAAAGCACTTCGTGCAGCGCGAGCGGGCGATTCTCCGCGAGACGCTTCTCAAAATCGTCGCGCTCTAAAATCTGTTTGACCGTCACATGCGAAGCGAGTTTGATAAACCCTGCGGAGCCAAGCTCGTCCATCCAGCGCGAGTTGAAATCAATAACGGTCTTTTCGGGATCGAGCAGCTTGAAAATTTGTGTCTTATACGTTTCGGCGTTGGCTTCAATCTCTTCGCGCGTGAGCTGCGGGCGCGTCGAAGTCTTGCCCGAAGGGTCGCCGATCATTCCTGTGAAATCGCCAATCAGAAAAATCACAGTGTGCCCAAGCTCCTGAAACGCGTGCAGCTTGCGAATCACCACCGTGTGGCCCAGATGTATGTCCGGCGCAGTCGGGTCAGCCCCCAGCTTCACACGCAGAGGCACACCCGTTCGCTCGCTCTTTTCGAGCTTCGCGCGCAAGTCCTCTTCACGAATAATCTCCACCGTGCCCTTGCGCAGATAGTCTAATTGTTCGTCAATAGTCATCACGAATTATTCAAACAGGATGGACAGGATGAGCAGGATAAAAGAAATGCTTAAGGCAAAACGATGAACGATGAATAGCAAACTCTTCGTCTTTCATTCATCCTTTCATCATTTCTCATTCATTGTTTCTTCTTTATCCTGTCTATCC
>JBAWGU010000223.1:0-4103 GCA_049593215.1 Pyrinomonadaceae bacterium | reverse complement strand
GGACGCAATCCACTCTTTGCAGAGTTCATGCCTGACAGAAGCAGAATCGCACTGGGAGGCCAGTTAGATTCGAGCAAGCAGGCATTGGCAGATGAGTGGGTCACAAGAGCGGAGTTTAGAAATGCCTATCCGGATTCGATGACGAATGCAGAGTTTGTCAATCGTCTCTTTGATACGGCAGGACTCTCTGGCTCGCAGACGGAGAGGCAGAATGCGATCAACCAACTGAACTCAGGAGGGACTCGTTCACAAGTCTTAAGAGGAGTGATCGAAGGTAGTGCATTCAGACAGAAGGAGTACAACCGGGCGTTTGTCTTGACGGAATACTTCTCATACTTGAGGAGAGACCCGGATCAGGCAGGATTAGATTTCTGGGTCAACGTGCTTGACACGAGAGAGGTGGGCAACTATCGCGGGATGGTGTGCTCGTTCATCACGAGTGCTGAATATCAGAAGAGGTTCAGCACAGTCGTCACTCACAGCAATAGCGAGTGCGGGCGATAAGCAGATGAAAAGGTGTGACTGAAGCCGTCGCACGCGCGGAAGCCACACCTTTTCTGAAAACGACCCCGGCATCGCACGCGATGCTTTCACTAACCCGTAGGCTCAGATATTGGGCCTACGGGTTACCCTTATAAATTTCCATGCTTCTCTGAGCCGTGCGGCCATCCTTTGGTTTCATTGTAAGTAAATCAGTCGCGTGATGGCGTGAGGAGAAATCTTGACACTCGCAGAAGAATAAGACTAAATTGCGTTATCGTTCTAATCACGATGGAGTCTGCGTCCTCAGAGATACGGACCTGCCTCTGTCGCATTCAGTCATTATAAGTAACAGGGAAACCCGACTCTATCTGATCTTCCCTTGCAGGGAAGTACTCCGAATAAAACTGTCGCCCGTCTTTAATTAAACGGAAAAGAGTTTTCCACTTAACAGTTTCTAACAAGACTGAACAGGAACGCAGGATAAAACGAGAGCTAATCGTAGAAGCTAAAGAGACTGTAGAGTTCTCTTCTGCCGCGAACCGAGCATGATTGTACTAAACGGAATTTACCCTGACGTTAACCCGCCACCTACAAGGAGAATCGAGCAATGAAAAGATTTACAGGGCCATTGGCTATCCTGACCGTGCTGCTGTTCCTGCTGGTGTGGAATTTCACTCCACGAGCATCAGCGAATAAAGAGAAGAGAGAGAAGCCGATTGAATCAACCAGTGCGAGTTCGCGCGCTGCGAAAGATAATGTTTCTATCAAATCATCTAAGAATGCTGTTTCATCAAGCGAAGAAGAGCGCGAAGCGGCTGAAAGAGGCGAGGAGGCGGAAGCTCAGGAAGAAGAGTGCGATCCTGATCTGCCGCTCGGCTTCACAGGCAAATTTGATGAGGGCGAGTTCATTCGCTTGCGCGAAGAGCAGGTTGCCTTGCTACGTGGCTACACGCCGGGCAAACCCTTCGACACGTCTGCGCGCGGCAGGGCCGTTGTGCGGATGGAAAATGCACAGGCTGAAATGCTCGAACTCGCCAAGAAGAAGTATGGACTTGACGCTCTCGCGGCTTTCCCGAACTGGGTTGAACTCGGCCCCAATCCCATTCCGAACGGCCAGACTCAAACCACGACGACGCCTGTGAGCGGGCGCGTGACCGCCATTGAGATTAACCCGACCGACCCTCTTAAGGTTTATGTCGGCACGGCGCAGGGAGGCATTTTCCGTTCTATCGACGGCGGCGTGACGTGGACGCCGATCTTTGATAGCGCGCAATCATTAGCTATCGGCGCGCTCACGCTGGATGCCACAAACGGGAGGCTGTGGGTCGGCACAGGCGAGGCCAATGGCTCTGCTGACAGCTTTGCCGGAGTCGGTCTCTACAGGATTGAGAATGCGGAGACGACTGCAACGCTGGTCGGCCCGATCAACCCTGTGCGTAATTACCTTGATGCCAGCAGCAACCCGCAGAGCGTTCCGGTCTTCAACGGGCGCAGCATCAGCAAGATTCTGATCGCTCCCGGCGACCCGACCACGCTTCTCGTCGGATCGGCTGGCGGAGCCATCGGCATCGGCGGCAATGCTCCTGTGGGTGGAACTATTCCGCCTGCCGGACTGCGCGGGCTTTACAAGATCACGAACGCGACAACCTCGCCTGCCGCCACACGAATTGGCGTCTCACCAAACGCGGTTGCGGGCGGCTGCTTTGATACGCCCTGCACCGGAAACCGCAACGTCAACGACATGATCTATGATCTCAACGACCCAACGGGCAACACGCTCGTCGTCTGGCTGAACGGCATCAACGTCGCGCTTGACGGCGGCATCTATCGCTCGACCAACGCGCTCGGCGGCTCGCCGACCTTCACACAGGTCTTCTCAACGCCGTCCACCTCGACTTCAAACGGGCGAGGCATCTTCGCCTACCGTCCTTCTGTTAATCAGTCGGTGATGTACGTTGCGAACGGCGAACCATCTACAAGTGGAAGTCTATGCAACAATGTCAATCAAAGCGGCGGTCTCCGCAGATCAACTGACGGCGGCGCAACGTGGTCCACAGAGCTTCCCGGCGGCGGCGGCTTCTGCGACGGCCAGTGCTTTTACAATATCGCCATTGACATCGTTCCCGGAGCCACCACCGCCACAGACAAGATTCTGCTGGGCGGCAACGTTCAAAGCACTAATTGCCAGAAACAGCAAGGGACTTCGCTCAATGGCGCGGCGACCGTCTTCGCCAACACGGATGTTGGAACACATGCGGACTCGCACGTTATCAAGATCGCTCCTTCCAACACAAGCGTCGTCTTTCGCGGCGATGACGGCGGTATCTGGAAATCAACAGACGGCGGCGCGACGTGGGCATCTTTGAACAACACGACGTTCAGGGCCACACAGTTTCAGAGCGTCGCGTGTGACCCGGTTGACCCTGACCTCTCCATCGGCGGCACTCAGGACAACGGCACAGAAAAGCTGACGACCGGCCCGACTTGGATTCGCTCCGACGCGGGCGACGGCGGCTATGCTGTGATAGACCAGAGCACGTCCACCACGATGTATCACACCTATTTCAATCAGGCAGGAACGCAGATAGGCTACGCTCGCTCGACTAACTCCGGCTCGACTTGGTCTTTTCTCGGTTGCAGCGGAACAGGAACTACAAACGGTGTTTCGTGTGCTGCCGCTGTCGCCGTCAACTTCTATGCTCCTGTCGTTCTGGGGCCGGGAAGCCCCAACAACACCATCTATCTGGGCACAGACCGTCTGCTTCGCTCAGCCACACAGGGAACAGCTAATGTCACCGTGAGCCAGGCTCCTTTGGTGAGCGGCGTGCCCATCAGCTCGATTGGCATTTCCCTGCTTGACGATAACTATCGCATCGTCGGGCTAAACAACGGCGCGCTCTTCTACACGACCACAGGCTCTTCGACGCTGACGAGCTTAGACCCGACGGGCGGCGGCAGCGTGATTCCTGACTTTTATGTGGCGCGTTTTGCTTTTGATCCAGCCAACAAGAACACTGTTTACATCGGTCTTGGCGGCTACTCGGGCGGCACGTCAGCAGCGCAGTCGCATGTCTGGAAAGTTACCAATCTTAACACCACTCCGGTCTTGACCCCTTTCAATGGTACAGGCAGTAACATCTTGCCCGATGTTCCCGTTAACGGGCTTATAGTTGACCCGCAGAAATCCGGGCGCATCTTCGCAGGCACGGACATTGGTGTCTTCGTCACTGACGACGGTGGCTTGAACTGGTCGCCTTACGGCGTAGGGCTGCCTCGCGTCGCGGTCTTCGACATGGTGATTCAGAACGTCAAACGTGTTCTCCGCATCGCCACACACGGACGCGGGATGTGGGAGATACCGCTCTTTGCACCGACCGCAGCCAGTGGAACAATTCGCGGACAGATCACGACACCGGACGGAGCGCCTCTGGGCGGAGTCACCATCTCTTTGAACGGCTCAAGGAGCGCTCAAGCCATCACCGATTCTCTCGGACACTACTCCTTCTCCGACCTTTCCGTCGGAGAGTTTTATACCGTTACTCCCGCACGCGCTAACTACACCTTCTCTCCATCTTCTCGCTCTATTTCTCTTAATAGCGAGACAGTGGATGCCGAGTTTA
>JBAWGU010000222.1:0-4989 GCA_049593215.1 Pyrinomonadaceae bacterium | reverse complement strand
AGGTAAGGGAGCATGTCGAGCAGCTCCGTTGTCTCACCGCTATTGCTGATGGCAATGACAACATCGTCGGAGGTGACAATGCCGAGGCCGCCGTGCAGAGCGTCTGAAGGGTGCAGGAAGATTGCAGCCGTGCCTGTGCTGGTCATCGTGGCAGCGATCTTCTGCGAGATGATGCCGGACTTGCCTATGCCTACGAGAACGACTTTGCCTTTGGAGGCAGAGAGAATTTTGATGGCAAGCTCGACCTGATCGGGTTGCAGGCGCGAGGCAGTCTGCGCGATGGCTCCGGCTTCGAGCTTGAGCAGGTCAACGACTTGCGCGAAATGTTTTTGTTCGGACATGCGAAATTTTTCGATCTAATCGTGCGCGCTCGTAAGAAGTATGGAGCATACGACGAAGCTGTGAAGGTTCACAAGACTTGAGGATTAGCCTTCGCTTCTTCCATGCGATGATCTTCGATGCTATAGGCTGGCCCGCAGACGAGCAGGATGGTCATTGGCTCTGTTCCGGTGTTTTCGAGTGTGTGCGTATGCAGGCGCGGAATAAAGATGGCATCGCCTGTAGAGACCTCGCGTGTCTCATCGCCAACGGTCATGCGGCCCGCGCCGTGCAAGATGTAATAGACCTCTTCCGTCAACAGATGATGATGACGCCCGACCGTCCTGCCGGGCGGCAACACTTCTTCCGCCAGACTGCAAAGCTCTATCGTGGAAGTGGTGCGGTCAATCAAAGGGCGTATCTCTGAGCCGTGCGGCGTGTTGATGATTGCTGCGTGCTGGCGATTGATAACGATCATGCTGATGAGTGCCTTTTTGGTTTCGTGTATAACTTTGACGAGTTGGCGAGAATGATAAGAGCTATGCTATCTTTTCTTCAACAAGCTGTGCGCCCGTAGCTCAGTGGATAGAGCGCAACACTCCGGATGTTGAGGCCGTAGGTTCGACCCCTACCGGGCGTATTCATAACAAATTCTCTCCAATAAATTTCCTCAAGCTGATTGAATATTTCCGTCAAGCTTGTTCAATCAAAGCAGCCGCGCGTTTCGCTAACTCATTAACTCTCTCATCAAGATGAGCGAAACGTGGGTCGTCTGTCTGGCCGCGTTTGTAGCGATAGAAAATCTGCTGGATGACGACGGCGACTTTGAAGAGAGCGAAGACTTCGTAGAAGGCTATGCGCGAAAGGTCCAGCCCCGTGCGCGCCGTGTAGCGTTCGAGTATCTCTTCGCGCGTGAACCAGCCGGGACGATCTGTGACGGAAGAGAGATCATCACGGTTTGAAGACGAGTTGGCATGAAGCCAGTAGCAGAGCATCAGGCCCAGATCAATCAGAGGGTCGCCGACCGCGCTCATCTCCCAATCAAAGACGGCGACGACGCGGCTGATGTCGCTGGCATCGAACATCACGTTATCAAGCTTATAATCGCCGTGAACCATCGCTGGCCTTGCAGGGTCCGGCGGCAGATTTTGGACCAGCCACGCCGCAACCTCGTCCATCTCTTTTAGCTCAGTCGTCTGCGATCTCTGCCAGCGCTCGCTCCATCCCTTCACCTGTCGCTCGACAAAACCTGCGGGCTTGCCCAGAGAGTCAAGGCCGTGCGCGTTGATGTCAACCGTGTGAAGTCTGGCGAGCGTGTCCAACATCGCTTCGCTGGCAAGACGGCGCGCGGCGGGTTGGTCGGCTATCGAGGGCGGCTCAACGTGGCGCACGACAATGCCGCTCCGCCGCTCCATGAGGTAGAAGATTGAGCCGATGACACTCGTGTCTTCGCAGAGCAGGACGGGGCGCGGGGCGAGTTGAAAGACAGGATGCACGGCTGAGAGTATGCGGAACTCTCGCGCCATGTCGTGCGCGCGCGGCGGCACAGGCCCGAACGGTGGACGACGCAGCACAAACTCACTCTCGCCAAAACGCAACAGATAAGTCAGATTCGAGTGGCCGCCGTGAAACTGCTCAACCTCTAGCGGCGCGGCTGCGTCAATTTCCGAGCTACCGGCTAAACGCTCGCGCAAATATTCTTCGAGCCTGCCCCAATCAAGTTGCTCACTTGTTCGTACAGGTTTTGTATCTGAGTTAGATTCCAACTTTTATACTCAAACTTTGTTCTATCCTGTAGCGTTGAGTGCTTGACAACTTCTCTTCACCGCAGAGGCGCAGAGATAGCGCGGAGTTTACGCAGAGGATTGAATACTCTTCAACTCTCTGTGTATCCTCTGCGCCATCTCTGCGCCTCTGCGGTGAGAATCAATATTGCCACCTCTCAAGATTAGATGAATCAAAATGGTCTAGACGATTGTGCCGCCGCCGTCCACGATGATCGTCTGGCCCGTGATGTAGTTCGATGCGTCTGCTGCGAGAAAGACGATGACGCCTTTTAGCTCTCCCGCATCGCCGACGCGAGGGATTGGATTGTTGGCGCGAATGTAATCTTCGTTCTGTTCGATGACAGCGTCTGCGAGACGTGAATGGAAGAAGCCGGGCGCGATGGCGTTGACGCGTATGCCCTGTCGCCCCCATGTGGCTGCCAGCTCGCGCGTGAGGCCCATCAAGCCTGCTTTGCTCGCGGCGTAGCCTGCGAAACTTGGACCAGTTACAGAGGATTGCAGGCCCGCGATGGAAGCGACGTTGATGATTCGTCCGTAGTTGCGTTTGAGCATCTCGCGTCCCGTCGCCTGCGAGAAAAGAAACGCGCCCGTGAGGTTGATGTCAATCACCTTCTGCCAGTTTTCAAGCGTCATCGTTTCAGGAGGCTCGCCCCACGCGATGCCGGCATTGTTGATGAGAATATCAACCTTGCCGTAAGCTTCAACCGTCGCATCAACGACGCTCTGCACTTGCTCTGCGTTCGACACGTCGCACGTTACGCCTTCAACATGAAAGCCCTGCGCTCTCATCTCTGCAACGGTCGGCGCGAGCCACTGCTCTCTTCGCGCGCAGAGCATCAGAGACGCTCCGGCCTCCGCTAAACCTTCTGCCATTTCACGGCCCAGCCCGCGCGAGCCGCCCGTCACAATCGCCACGCGCCCTGAAAGATCGAAGAGTTCTTTTATCGTCGCAACCATCTCGCCCGTCTCATTCTTCTTGAAAGCATTCCTGTTTTGCATGTAGCTTATCACGGACTTCTCATTCTTTCAGATACTCAAAAGCAATGAACTTTGAATTCTCAGACAAAGTTAAAGATTACCAGAAGCGGCTCAACGCGTTCATGTATGAGCACGTCTATCCGAACGAGCAAAAATTTCATCAGCAGGTAGAAGAAGGCGAACGCTGGCAGCCGACGACGATTGTAGAGGAATTGAAAGAGCTTGCGCGCGCAGCAGGTTTGTGGAATCTCTTTCTGCCTGACAGCGAATATGGCGCGGGCCTGACCAATCTTGAGTACGCGCCGCTCTGCGAGATTACGGGCCGCTCTCTGCTCGCGCCCGAAGTCTTTAACTGCTCTGCGCCAGACACGGGCAACATGGAAGCGATTGCGCGCTACGGCACGCCGCAGCAGAAAGAAGAGTGGCTGAAGCCTTTGCTCGAAGGCCGCATACGCTCATGCTTTGCGATGACAGAGCCTGACGTAGCTTCTTCCGATGCGACCAACATTCAATCGTCTATTGTGCGCGACGGCGACGAGTACGTTTTGAATGGCAGGAAGTGGTGGACATCCGGCGCGGGCGATCCGCGTTGCCGCGTGGCGATTTTCATGGGCAAGACGGATACGAATGCACCGATTCATAAACAACAATCAATGATACTCGTGCCGATGGATGCGCGTGGCGTTTATGTGCGCCGTATGCTCAACGTCTTTGGCTACGACGACGCGCCCTACGGCCATGCCGAAGTGCTCTTTGAAAATGTGCGCGTGCCTGTCTCAAACATTCTGCTCGGCGAGGGGCGCGGCTTCGAGATTGCTCAGGGCCGACTTGGGCCGGGCCGCATACATCACTGCATGAGGTTGATAGGTCTCGCAGAGCGTTCGCTCGAAGCGATGTGCCAGCGCGTGCGCTCTCGTGTGGCGTTCGGAAAACCTTTAGCAGAGCAAGGCACGATTCGTCATGAGATTGCGGAGTCGCGCATGGAGATTGAACAGGCGCGATTGCTCACCTTCAAGGCCGCGCACATGATGGACACTGTTGGCAACAAGGCTGCCGCGTCGCTGATTGCGATGATTAAAGTCGTCGCGCCGAACATGGCGCAGCGCGTCATTGACCGCGCCATACAAGCGCACGGCGGCGGCGGATTGAGCGACGACTTTCTTCTGGCGCGAGCGTGGATTCAGGCACGCGCCCTGAGAATCGCGGATGGGCCTGATGAAGTTCACCGCGAGACAATCGCTAAGATTGAATTGAAACGCTATGATTAAAAGAGTATGAAATTCAGGATGAATCTCAGCAAGACCTTTTTTATCTTTGTCTTCCTTCTCTTCTCTGCGAGCACGTCAATAGCGCAGGAGCCGAAATGCAGTTTGAAGCTGGCGCAGTTGCCGGATGCGCCGGAGTTGCGTGGCTTTCATCTGGGCATGACGGTGGGTGAAGCGCGCAGGCGTGTGCCGACGCTCATTCTTGGAGCGGCAGACGAGTTTGGGCTGGCGAGCACGAGCGTCAATCCTGATTTTGATGGAAAGTTGGATAAAGAATCTTTCGATGGCGTGCGCACAGTCTCGATGGATTTTCTGGACGGGCGTTTGACAGACCTCTGGATTGGCTATCACGGTTCGGAGAAGTGGAAGAATCTTGATGCCTTCGTCTCAATCGTCAATCGCTCACTGGGCTTCCCAAACATCTGGCAAACGAATTCGCACGGGCGGCAACTCGCCTGCGAAGATTTTCAAGCCTCCGTGCAAATGATCGGCGGCGGCCCGAGCCTGCGCATCAGCGACTCTGCGGCGCGGCAGACATGGGAAGAGCGGCGCACGGAGAAAGAAGATATGGAAGAGCAGCGACCCGAAGAGAAACCTGTAGAGAAACAGACAGAAACCAAGAAACCAACTCAGTACTGAGT
>JBAWGU010000221.1:0-3066 GCA_049593215.1 Pyrinomonadaceae bacterium | reverse complement strand
CTTTCATCCTTCCGCCTTCATCCTTCATCCTTGCTCTTAGTCGTCGCCTGCGACGCCCGCGCGCTCGTGCGCGACAGGCTCAACATCGCTGTTCGTTTCAACAGACGTTTCGTTGCGCAGGCGATTCTCGAAGGCTGCGCGCACAAATGAAGCGAAGAGGGGATGCGCGCTGAGAGGTTTTGATTTGTACTCAGGATGAAACTGGCAACCAAGAAACCATGGATGAACTTCGCGCGGAAGCTCCACGATTTCGACAAACTTGCCATCGGGCGAGATGCCGCTAAAGCGCAGGCCCGCGCCTTCCAGCGTCTCGCGAAATTCCGGGTTGAACTCGTAGCGATGCCGGTGGCGCTCGCTAATCTCTTCCGCGCCGCCGTAAACTTCGCGCGCAAGTGAATCCGGCGCGAGCTTGCAGGGCCACGCGCCAAGACGCATTGTGCCGCCGAGTTCTTCAACGTCAACCAGATCGCGCAGCTTAAAGATGACAGGATACGGCGTCTTCGCATCGAACTCCGTAGAGTCTGCATCCTTGAGGCCGCACATCGAGCGTGAAAATTCTATGCAGGCCGTCTGCATCCCTAGACAGATGCCGAAGTAAGGCGTCTTAGTTCGACGCGCGTAACCGATGGCTTTAATCATTCCTTCGATTCCGCGTTTGCCGAAGCCGCCCGGCACAAGCACTGCATCAAAGTCTCGCAGGCGCGATTCAAAATCTTCTTCCATCAACTCTTCCGATTCAATCCAGCGCACGTCAACGCGCACGTTGTTGGCGACGCCGCCGTGCGTCAGAGCCTCGCGCAGGGATTTGTAAGAATCCTCAAGCTCGACATACTTGCCGACGATGGCGATGGATGTCTGGCCCGAAAGCGGTTCCCTGATTGTCGAAACCAATTCGCGCCACTCTGCAAGATCGGAATGAGGCGCGCGCTCGCCCAGATTGAGCGAAGAGACAATCAACTCGTCCAAACCCTGTTCATGGAAAGCGAGCGGCACATCGTAAATCGTGTCAACATCCTGCGCCGTGATGACAGCAGACTCTTTAACATTGCAGAAGAGCGCAATCTTCGAGCGCAGGTCGCGCGAGAGCACGCGGTCGGAGCGGCACAGGAGTATCTGGGGCGCGATTCCTATCTGCATCAGGTCGCGCACGGAATGTTGCGTCGGCTTTGTCTTCAACTCGCCTGCGGCGGCGATGTACGGAACAAGCGTGACGTGTATGAAGAGCGCGTTGCCCGCGCCCTCTTCATTTCCCATCTGGCGAATCGCTTCCAGAAAAGGCAGCGATTCAATGTCGCCGACCGTGCCGCCAATTTCAACTATCACGACATCGGGTTTATCTTTTTCCGCGACAGCGCGCACGGCGTTTTTAATCTCGTTCGTGATGTGCGGGATGACTTGAATGGTCTTGCCTAGATAGTCGCCTCGCCGCTCCTTCTCAATCACGGAGAGATAGATGCGGCCTGTGGTCCAGTTATTCGCCTGCGAGAGATGCGCGTGCGTGAAGCGTTCGTAGTGGCCGAGGTCGAGGTCTGTCTCCGCCCCGTCGTCCGTGACGAAGACTTCGCCGTGTTGAAACGGCGACATCGTGCCCGGGTCAACATTGATGTACGGATCAAGCTTGATCAGCGCGACGCGCAAGCCGCGCGCTTCCAGCAAGCATCCGATGGAAGAAGCCGCCAGCCCCTTGCCCAGACTCGAAACAACTCCGCCCGTCACAAAAATATATTTTGGCATCACACTCCTCAAAAAAAGTAAAAAGGCAAAAGGTAAAAGGCAAAAGTGTGGGGAAGCCAGCTTCTTAATTACATCACTCACGTTGAGCTTTGTAATTAAAAAGTGATTTCCGCCTACCTTTTTCCTTTTACATTTTTACTTTTGCCTTGTCATTATCGTCGCCCGATTCCTGCTCGCCGTCGTAGTGGCCTTGCCGGAAATCTTCCTGCACGGCGGCGGCTTTTTCCACCTGCGGCTCTAAAACTTTTTGCAAACCGATGATGCCAGCGTTGAGCAGGCCCGGCTCTTCTCTGGCGCGTCGTTCAAACTCTTCGGCAGTCACGTCGTAAGGTTTGCTCAGCAGGTGAAGCCCGCCCACGGCGCAGAGCAATATGAAAATAATTATCCCGAGGCCAATCCAGTTGCTCATCAACTCTCTCCCACTTCAAGATTCACACGCACGCGCTCCTGCCTGTCAAACATTGCGCGGACGCGCGCTAAATCTTCCGGTGTATCTACGCCGATTGAGGGTTCATGGGTTTCAACTACGCGAATCGTCACGCCGCGCTCAAGCGCACGCAACTGTTCAAGCGATTCCGCGCGTTCCAGAAATGATTGCGGCCAGCCTGTGTACTCAAGCAGGAAGGCGCGGCGGTAAACGTAAAGTCCCGTGTGCTTGCGAAAAGTTTGGATGAGCGCCGGGTCATTTGCTAAGGCAGATTCCAGAGTCCCGTGTTGACGAACAGCTTCGCGCGGGTAAGGCACAGGCGAGCGCGAAAAATAGAGCGCGCGTCCCTGCGTATCAACTACAACTTTGACCACATCAGCATTTAACACATCTTCAGCCTGCGTCAAAGGCTCTGACGTGGTGACGATTGAGGCATCAGGCGAATTAAAAATCTCTTCAACTGCACGCTCAATCGTTCGCGGCGAGATGAGCGGCTCGTCCCCTTGCACATTCACAATCACATCCGCTTCCGTTAGCGTGGCAGCAACTTCCGCCAGCCGATCACTTCCGCTCGCGTGGTCCGTCCTCGTCATCACAGCCTCGTAACCCGCAGCCTTGACAGCCTCAAGAATCCTGAAATCGTCCGTCGCCACAACGGCGCGCGAGACATTGCGTGCCTCAAGAGTGCGCTCAAGCACGTGCAAAATCATGGGCCGTCCGGCAATCTCAAGCAGAGGTTTGCCCGGCAAACGGCTCGAAGAGTAGCGTGCGGGAATGATTGCGACGGCGTTTTTTCGGGAATCTGAGGCCGTGTGGTTCACGGGATTACAAGATACCGCCGCGCGCCGTGAAAAGCAAGGATGAAGGATGAAAGAAAAGCTGTCCGTAGTCCGTTGTCAGTGGTC
>JBAWGU010000220.1:0-5454 GCA_049593215.1 Pyrinomonadaceae bacterium | reverse complement strand
GTCTCTGCGCCTCTGCGGTGAGTCTTACTTTCCACACATTCAACTTCAAATTGACCCACTACCCGTTTTCATTGAAAGTTGACCTCATCTTTACGCACCAGGACAGGAGACTACAGACATGTCGAAGAGCATACGGCGAATCGCCAGCGCGCTGTTTCTACTTTTCTCAGTCTATGCAGTCACGGCTCAGGAACTGCCTGACAAAATCACGCCGCCCGCAACCGCGCCCGTGATTACCGGCACCGCGTCTGCTGAGCGTCTGCGCTTTACCGCTCCAAGCGCCGTAGTGCAAATGCACCTACAGATTTACGCCGACTCCGGCCAGCTACTATTTGATGTGACCTCAAAGGGCAACGTGCTCGATTGGACGCTGCAAGACAGTGTTGGAGAGCGTCTGGCTCCCGGCTCGTACCTTTGCGTAGTGACGGTCAAGAGTCTGTCCGGCAAACTGAGCCAGCGCCTCGGCTCCGCGCTCGTGCAAGAAAAACAGATTGAGCTGCGGTCAATGGATGCGACTAAATTTACGGAAGCCCAGCAGCAGGCGGTTGGACCAGTTGAAGAGAATGGCGCTTTGACTATTCTCAAAGCAGGTGAAGCACAGGCTGCCACCGTCTTAGCTAACGACGGCAAAGAAGGACAGGTGGTGCGTGGTTGGGGAGCGCTCACGTTTCGTCTCGGTGACTTCTATTCCGGGACAGATCAAGAGCAGATGCGCTTGACTGAAGACGGCAAGCTTGGCATCGGCACTAAGAACCCGCAATCCAAACTAGATGTTGCCGGGACGATCCGCGCCGAGAATGTTCTGATTACAAAGAGGCGCGAGGCGAGCGACGGCAAGGCGCAAACAACAGATGCGGACGACACACCGCAACCGCTCACCTCCGGCGCGGGCACGCAAGGACGCATCGTCAAGTGGACAGACAATTCAGGCACGCTGGGCGATTCCGTTGTCACCGAAGCAAACGGTAACATTGGCGTGGGCAATTCCAATCCGGCTTCGCTGGTCCACATCGGATCGTTCGGCGGTTACGGAACCACCACGGGACTGCTCTTAGGAAACAATCTCAACGGCACAATGTTCGACAGGTCTTTGCAAGTATCGCCAGTGCAAATTGCCAGCCCCGGCAATAACTCCATCCTGCTCTACGCACTGCCCACCATCAACTCCGGCGTGACCGTGCCTAAACAGTACGGCTTCTTCGTTGACGGCAAGCAGGGGTCTGGCGTGGTGACTTCTTATGCGGCGCTGGCAACCGGACAGACGGGGAATCTGGGCGCAACCAATAACACACACCTGTTGATGGGCCAGTTGGCGATTCCGACGGGCAACTATGCTATCTATGACGCCACAGGCTTCCGCAGTTATCTCAGCGGCCCGGTCGTCATTGGCGCAAACAGCGCTGGGTCTCTTGATGTGGCAGGAAATATAAACACAAACGGCGACTACTACTGGCAAGGCAGCCGGATACTCAGCTCTCCCGGGGCAGGTAATCTATATGTAGGAGCCGGGGCTGGCACATCCAATACGAGCTGGGACAACAACACCTTCGTTGGATGGACTGCTGGCAAAACACACACTGCTGGCTCATCTAACACCTACTTAGGCTACTCCACCGGTGAAAGCGTCTCCGGTACGACAACTGATAAAACCACCTACATCGGAGCCAGAGCCAGCAGCGCGGGCAGCCTGACCAACGCTACAGCCATCGGGGCCTACTCATTTGTGACTCAGAGCAACAGCCTTGTGCTTGGCAGCATCAACGGGGTCAACAACGGAGCCGATACTAATGTCGGCATCGGGACAAGCGCGCCCGTAAGCAGGCTGCAAGTAGTCACCGCCAATGATACTAATCCTTCGACTATCACAGCATGGGATTCCAGACACTTTGTAACCGGAGGGACGGCAAGCAACGGCGGTATCGGCATGTCCTATGACCAGAGCAACAACGCGGGTTATGTAGAGTCGTTGCGTCCCGGCGTCGCTTGGGGAAATCTGATCTTTCAATCTGGCGGCGGCAACGTCGGCATCGGCACGGGCACAACTGCGCCCAACTTCAAACTACAAGTCAATGATTCGTCTAACACGGGACTGCGAGTTCAAACCAACACCTCTGGCGGAACCGTCGCATCATTCGGCGGTTATGGAGAGTTCCAGATTGATGCGCCGGGTTTCCCCGGACGCAGGCTCACGGTTAAAGAGAACGGCAACGTCGGCATCGGCATCAACGTCCCGGACCGCACGCTCACGGTCAACGGCACTGCTGATAAGGTGGGCGGCGGATCTTGGGATGTCTTTTCGGATGAACGGCTGAAGACCATCAAGGGCCGCTTCACACCCGGACTCAAAGCCTTGATGCAGTTGCAGCCGATCCGCTATGAGTACAAGCCGGACAACGCACTGGGCCTCACGTCAAGCGGAGAGCATATAGGTTTTGGCGCTCAGGCCGTGCAGAAGATCATTCCCGAAGCTGTGACCCAAAACGACAGTGGCTACCTATTGATTAACAATGATCCCATCATCTGGACCATGCTCAATGCCATCAAAGAACAGCAACAGCAGATTCTGGCACTAAAAAAAGAGATCGTAAACCTCAAGACTCGAATCGCTAAGCGTCATCGCCGTGTCACTGTTCAACAGTAGGATACTCACCAGAAAGAAAGAGGTGAGCCATGTTTAGCAAGTATTAAAAAGCCTCTTCGGCTAAGTTCGCTTGAGGTCTTTAATTTTTGAGATTAAAAGGGATATTGGAGGCGGCGATCGGAATCGAACCGATGAATAAAGGTTTTGCAGACCTCTGCCTTACCACTTGGCTACGCCGCCCGAGAGAGCAGGGATGAAGGATGAAGGCGGAAGGATGAAGTTAGAAAATGGGCGGTTGAAAGCCTTGCTTTCATGCTTCATCCTTCCGCCTTGCGTCTTGCACTTAAAGCGGGAGACGAGATTTGAACTCGCGACTTCGACCTTGGCAAGGTCGCACTCTACCACTGAGTTACTCCCGCAAGCGTGTGTAAGATTTTACTGATTCAAAGCGAGTTGTCAAGCGAGGTTGCAGTGAAGCACGGATAAACACGGACGGGCGCGGATAAGAATAAAAATCTTTCCTGTCTTTCTTAATCTGTGTGCATCTGCGGTTGATTGTCCTGCGCTTTTCAGTAATCAAACCTTGCGCTGGCCCATCTGCGCTTACGGAATTTTTCATCTGTCCAGAAGTTGCGAAAGAGCGTGAGGCGCGGTGTCGGAGCAGGGTTGTCTTCGTTCGCTTGAGGGAGGATGACGCTGACGACATCGTAGCGGTAGGGCGTGGCTTCTTCATTGAAGAGGCGGCGATAGACGCGCGCGGCGCGGGAGATTTGTCGCTGCTTGCGCAGGTCAACATTGGCTTCGGGCGCGGCAAACCAGTCGGAGGCGCGCGTCTTGACCTCTACAAAACAGAGCGTCGCTCCGTCGTACGCTACGATGTCAATCTCTGCGTGGACGAGCGCCCCGCGCAGGTTTCTTCCGACAGGCAACATGAAGTTTGAAGCGACGAGACGATAGCCTTTTCGCCGGAGATGC
The DNA here is from genome assembly GCA_049593215.1 of Pyrinomonadaceae bacterium. Lineage (GTDB taxonomy): Bacteria > Acidobacteriota > Blastocatellia > Pyrinomonadales > Pyrinomonadaceae > JBAWGU01. Next base: position 1,898 of record JBAWGU010000220.1, on the reverse strand, counting down.
TCTGCGGCCCACTCTTCACCGTGTCTGCCCAGAACGAGATGCGCCGCTTCGGTCTGAGGCTCCGGCGAAGGGGTTGGCATCTTTGCGTTCCTCATCCTTAACATTCGTTTTGTGAATTCAGGCAAGCGCATTGCTATATACATGTGCGAGGATAAGAGAGTGAGAACTACTAACTCGCTTAAGCGAAGCGTAACTATAACTCTTTTATCAAAGTGTCTAAAGTCAGGAGTCTGGAGTCAGAAGTCAAAGGCGAGATGCTTTTGTCTTTGACTCCAGACTTTAGACTCTTAGACTTTTATTGCTTGCTACTCTTTCTCGCGGCGCGTTAAACTTCGCGTTGCGCCACACGCTAAGCTCTCCCGGCTATTTCCTCGTGCAACTTTTATGTCTTTCAGATTTGGGAGTGGGGCGGACGTGCGTTTGAGCTTATGAGCAGAGTGGAAGATTCAGGGATGAAGGTTGATGAAGGCAACGGGCAGGAGAGTTCTGCGAAGACGGGCGCGGCGCTGCCGCTTGTGACGATTGTGGGTCGCCCGAACGTGGGGAAGTCAACGCTCTTCAATCGCCTGTTGGGGGAGCGTCGTTCGATTGTCGGGGATGAGCCGGGCATCACGCGTGACCGCATCTACGGCGAGGCGGAGTGGAATGGGAGACGTTTCTCCGTTGTTGACACAGGCGGCATTGTGCCGGATGACGATGCTTTGATTCCTGCGAATATCTTGAAGCAGGCTGAGACTGCTATCAATGAAGCTGTCGCGCTGGTGTGGGTGACGGATGCGCGAAAGGGCGTGACGCCGCTTGATGAAGAATTAGCGCGCCTGTTGCGCTCGACAGGCAAGCGCGTTTTGGTGGCTGCGAACAAGGCGGATGCTGTGCGGCTCGACGCGGATGCGGGCGAGTTTTATCGCTTCGGGTTCGAGGAAGTCTTTCCGGTGGCTGCGGAGCAGGGCAACGGCGTCGCAGAGATGCTGGATGCGCTGGTCGAAGGTTTTCCAAAGACGGCAGGAAGCGAAACGGAAGAGAGCGGATCGCGTGAGATTCGTCTGGCGATTGTGGGTCGCCCGAATGTCGGAAAGTCTTCGCTGCTGAATCGCCTGCTGGGAGAAGAGCGCGTGATCGTCTCTCCTGTGGCGGGAACCACGCGCGATGCTGTTGATACTGTGCTTGAAGCTGAGGGCCAGAGCTTTCGCCTCATTGACACTGCTGGAATCCGTCGCAAGGGGAAGACGGATGCGATGGCTGAGAAACTCTCCGTTGTGATGGCGCGTCGAAGCCTTGCGCGTGCGGATGTTGCCATCGTCCTTGTTGATGCGACGGACGGAGCGGTTGCGCTGGATGCAAACATCGCGGGTTACGCGCACGATGCTGGCTGCTCAATCATCATCGGGGTCAACAAGTGGGACGCGCTTGAGAATAAAGAGACGGGGACGGTCTCGGCCTTTGAGAGAGAAGTGCATGATCGGATGAAGTTTCTTGAGTGGGCGCCGGTCGTCACTATCTCCGCTTTGACGGGGCAGAGAGTTGAGCGAATTCTTCCGCTCGTCGTGCGCGCAAACGAAGCGCGCAACCGTCGCATACAGACTTCGCAACTCAACGCTTTCTTTGAAAAGATGGTCGCGCAACCGCGCGGTGGCGGCGCACCCGCTCCCGTCAAAGGCGGTAGCTCTTACCTGCATATTCAATACATGACACAGGTCGGCGTGCGCCCTCCTGCATTCGTCGTCTTCACAGCAGGCGGCAGACCGGGGCTGCATTTCTCTTACGAGCGTTACTTGCAGAATCGCCTGCGCGAAGAGTTCGACTTCTTCGCCACGCCCCTGCGCATTATTGAGCGGCATAGGAAGAGGAAGAAGGATTAGTTATTTGTCCGTAGTCAGTGGTCCGTTGTTTGTGTTTGG
>JBAWGU010000219.1:0-6802 GCA_049593215.1 Pyrinomonadaceae bacterium | reverse complement strand
GTCCCTCCGACAACAGGTGGCGTTGCCGCGCAGACTCCGACGGCAGCGAGCGCGCTATCCGATATGGAAGCTGAAACTTTGCGCGCAGAGCTAATGCGCTTGAATGATGAGCTACAGAAGATTCAGGGCGAGACGCCTCTGATGCAGGCGTGCGTTGATTCGCAGACCATCGCGGAAGTCATCTCCGGCTGGACCGGCATCCCTGTCGGCAAGATGTTGACAGATGAAATCAACACCGTGCTTCAACTCAAAGACCGTCTTGAGCAGCGCGTCATCGGACAGGCTCATGCGCTCGAAGCTATCGCGCAGAGGATTCGCACGGCGCGTGCAGGTCTAACGGACCCGCGTCGTCCTGTCGGAGTCTTTCTGCTTGTCGGGCCAAGCGGTGTCGGTAAAACTGAAACTGCATTGACCCTCGCTGACACGCTCTACGGCGGCGAGCGCAATCTCGTCACGATTAACATGAGCGAGTATCAGGAATCGCATACGGTCTCTTCTTTGAAGGGTTCGCCTCCCGGTTATGTCGGTTACGGCGAAGGCGGCGTGCTCACGGAAGCTGTGCGTCGTAAACCTTATTCGGTGGTGCTACTTGATGAAGTTGAGAAGGCGCACCCTGACGTGATGGAGCTTTTCTACCAAGTCTTCGATAAGGGAATGCTTGAAGACGGCGAGGGCCGAGAGATTGATTTCAAGAACACTCTCATCCTGCTCACTTCTAACACCGCGACGGACACGATCATGAAGTTGTGCGCGGACCCCGACACAAAGCCTGAGCCTGAAGCTTTAGTCGAAGCGATTCGCCCTGAGTTAATCAAAGTCTTCAAGCCCGCGCTGCTCGGTCGCATGGTGGTCGTGCCTTACTACCCGATCTCAGACGATGTGATGAAAGAGATTATCAAGCTCCAACTCGGACGCATCGGTATTCGCCTCGAAGAGAATCACGGCGCGGATTTCAGCTACGATGACACTGTGATTGCGGAGATTTTGAATCGCTGCAAAGAGGTCGAGTCGGGCGCGCGCAATGTGGACCACATATTGACGCGCTCGCTCCTGCCTGAAATGTCCGGCGAATTTCTCTCGCGCATGGCGACAGGGCAGGGTGTTGCGCGCGTGCATGTGGGCGTGGGCGACGGCGGCAAGTTCAAGTATGAGATTTCGTAAAAGAAAACTGTAGGGGCAGGGCTTGTCCCTGCCCGCATCGTCCGTGAGGACGATAACCAAAACAGGAAATTAACAGGGATAGACAGGATGAACAGGATGAAAAGAATTAACTCATTGGCTCATCGTCTGATTGAATCAATAAGTAAATGAGAAAATGAATCAATCTCTTCTTATCCTGTCTATCCTGTCCATCCCTGTTAATTATTGCTTTTGTTAATGTGCTTTATGTTGGATGTTGTCAAAATCGCAAATTTGTTGGTCGGATTACGTCGGCTATGTTGAAGGCTGACGCTCTTGCCTGATGACTCGAAACCCCATTCGGTTGTGCCGCTTCGCAAAGTGTAGAAGGCACATTCCAGATGGGGAACTTTTTTATGAAGTCTCGGACAGGAAGATGTGTTAGACCTGATGTGGGAAATTAGAGAATGATGGAAGAGACATTCAACAAGAGATTGCCTGCGCGCTGGCGCGCTCCGTTTGAGCAATCATACGGACGGAGCTTTGAGCGCGTGTCCGTGGTGACAGGCCGGAGGATAGACGCGCAACTGGCGAAGACGGGAGCAATCGCGCTGGCTGTTGACGAGGCTACGTTGATGCTCTCTTCTAAGCTGTGGGCGATGACGATGCAGGCGCAGCTTTCAATCGTCGGCCACGAGCTGGCGCATACTGTGCAACTCGCGCGCAAGGGTTCGGATGCAAACGAAACTTTAGAAACGGAGGCTTGGCGCGCGGCCCTTGCAGCCCTGCGCGGAGAGCCGTTTGAGATTCTTGGTCGCGCCTCTCATCCTCTGGCTGCATCCGCCGTCGCGCTGTATCTCTTCGATTCCGCGAAAGATTATTTTGAGACGTTTGGCTTGGACAATCTGGACATTCCGAAAGGCAAGACTGACAAGATTAATCCGGGAACTTACGAAAAGCTGCTTGACCTGATGATTAAGTGGAAGGACGAGAAGAACCTTGTGCTTCAGGCGCACGGGTCAAGACTGGGGTGGGGCATTTCCGTGATTGATAAGCAGGATGAGCCAATCGCCACAACTAGAAATTTGAATGTCATGCGCGGCATCGTCCAGTTGAGTGACGCCATCACTGCTGCCGGTGACGATTTCAGTAAGTTGAAAGCTCTGCTCTCGAAGCACAATGTGTTGCAAGCTCCCAGAGACGTTGACGACGCCAAGAAGATGATTAAAGAGGTGCTTGACAAGCAGAAGAGCGACCTTAAATTAACCGACGAGGCGGCGATAAGAAGAGTGGTTGGTAAGATGGATCAGGTAAAGGCGATTAAAAGGGACAGGGTTGAATTGCGCTCCTGCAACATGGGAAACCTTCAAGATACGCTCGATTTTTTTCGCGGCGAATATAACACCACGCTGCTGCGCGCTCCCGACCAGTTCAGCCTCTTCGGCTGGTTTCTCCCGCCGAACTTCAACATCAACTCGCAGGCTTATAACATCTTCATCAAGAAGGTCAAGATTAAATATTTCACTTACAAGATGACGAACGGCACTTTTGCTTTCGCTTACAAGGGGCTGCCGCACGCGCAGGCGGAACTGCCCGGCGCGGCGGATAACAATCTTACGGTGAAAGATTTTGCAAAGGCGAAAATGAGCATGAAAGAGCTTCCTGATAGCAAAGTGAAGATGTGCCCGACCCATTTTCTGCTGACAGACCCGCCAGCTTTTGAGAAAGAGAAGGTATATACGGATCATCTACAGCAATCGCCTGCAAAACCTTCCCAACAAAAGGGCGGCGGAAACTCGCCTTAAAAAAATTGTTTCGGATTGCATGGCTTGCGGTGAACTGTGATGAGAAGATAGCAGACTAACGCTCGAACAGGAGATGGATGATGGCAGACGAAGCAACGCAAGAGGGACGCCTGATCACAATCGAACTATCCGGTCTGGATGAGGATGTCTTATTGCCGACAGGATTCGTCGGCCATGAAGGTATCTCTTCTTTGTTCTCTCTCAACCTCGATCTGATTTCCCAAAAACCTCAGCAGGTGGACATCAGCCAGATGTTGGGACAGAACGTGACAATTACTCTGCGCCTGCGTGACGGCAAGCAGCGATTCTTCAACGGCTTTATTAATCGCTTCTCGTTGACAGGCCGTGATAGCGGCGGCACCGAGCGGTTCACGCATTATGAAGCGCAGATTGTGCCGCGCTTCTGGTTTCTCACGCGCATCAGGAATTGCCGGATTTTTCAGGACAAGACCGTGCCGGAAATTATTAAGAAGGTCTTTCAGGATCGCGGCCTGAAAGATTTTCGTGACGCTTTATCACGCACCTACACAAAGTGGGACTACTGCGCGCAGTATCGTGAGACGGATTTTCATTTCCTCTCGCGCCTGATGGAAGAAGAGGGCATCTTCTATTTCTTCGAGCACGCGCGCGGCAAGCACACGCTGGTGCTGGCCGACTCGCCGCAGGCTCACAAGCCTTGCCCGAATCAATCTAAAGCCGCGTTCGAGCCTGTCGGCGGCACGGGCAACAGGGAAGATACTATCAATGCCTGGCACGTCGAGCAGGAACTGCGCTCCGGCAAATATACTCTGCGCGATTATCATTTCGAGATGCCGGGCAAGACTCTTGAGTTCAGCGAAAAGTCCGCAGAGATTGTGGGCGGCAACGATAGTCTGGAGATATATGATTACCCCGGCGGCTATGCCAGGAAATTCAACAAGCCGGGAGAGCGTCTGGGTCAGGTCGAGCCTGAAGGTGAGATGACAGTGAAGCTGCGCATGGAAGAGGAAGAAGAAGCGCAGTTGATAAATCACGGCTCTTCAAATTGCCGCTCCTTTGCCGCCGGAACCAGATTCAATCTGGTGAGTCCGCCGTCAGGCATTTCCGCCGGTCCATACGTCCTGACCTCTGTCTATCATACGGCGACGCAGGACTCAGGTTTTGTCTCCGGCGCAGGCGCATCAGACGACACTTACTCTAATAGCTTTACCTGCATCCTTCGCAAGTTTCCTTTTCGCCCGCAACAGTTGACTCCGAAACCAATCATGCAGGGACCACAAACGGCGGAGGTAGTTGGACCACACGGAGAAGAGATCTTCACGGACAAGTATGGACGGGTCAAAGTGCAGTTTCACTGGGACAGAGAAGGGAAGAACGATGCCGACAGTTCCTGTTGGGTGAGAGTCGGGCAGTTCTGGGCAGGGAAGCGTTGGGGAGCGTTTTTCTGGCCCAGAATAGGACAGGAAGTGATTGTTGATTATCTGGAAGGAGACCCGGACCAGCCGATTATTGTCGGCAGCGTTTATAACGCACGGCAGATGCCTCCCTATCTGGGAGACGGCCCCGACTCCAAGCATAAAAATGATCCGAAGGTGAGCGGCATTAAAAGCTGTTCGACGCAGGGGGGCGACGGCTTCAATGAGATTCGCTTCGATGATAACAAGGGCAAGGAGCAAGTTTTCATTCATGCCGAACGCCAGATGGATGTGCGCGTTAAAGCGAGCCAGCAGGTTTCCGTCGGCGGGAGCGAAAACCTGACGGTCGGAGGCGCATATCTGGAAAAAGTCGTGAAGAATAAAGAGACTCACGTGGTCGCAGATATGAAGACTTACGTCGAAGCCACTTACGCTCTGTTCGCTGACGGCTACTGTCTTCTCAGAGGTCAGGATATTTGTCTCAAGGGATCGAATGAAGCCACGTTAATCGGCGGCAAGACGGGAATCTTTGGCAAGGATGAAGTGTGCCTCGTCGCAGGTGATAGCTTTATTAAAGTGACTCCCGCCGCAATCTGGATTAAAGCGCCGATGGTTTACATTAACTCAGGCGGAAGCCCGATGAGCAAACCTAAGTATACGGTATCAAGCGTGATTGATCCGGCGGGCGCAGATAATGCGAAATCAGGTTTTCCTTCAAACAGCGAGTGAGCCGCTCATGAGCAGAGCGTTTCAAAATTTTGATGAAGAGGAGAAACGAGGATGGCTAAAGAGGCAGCGCGTGTGGGCGACCAGACGGCTCACGGCTCACCTTTGCTTCCCGGAAAAGGCAGCAAAGATATTGTCATTGAGGGCAAGCCCGCATGGCGCACCCTGCTTGACACTCATACGTGCCCTGTCGTGAAGGGCGGCGTCTCTGACGGAGGCGGCGTGGTGGTGAAGGGTAGCTCCACCGTCGTCATGGATTTTCAGATGGCCTGTCGCGTGATGGATCAGGTGACAGAAGTTCCCGGCGGGCCAAACCCGATTGTCGCGGGATGTCCGACCGTCATCATTGGAGATTAGAAATAAGAGGCCCATAATAAAAATTCCCCTGCGAGCGATTGCATGATTAAATATTTGCGGTTACCGGGTTTTGAAAAGGCGCGGCTGGCAAATGTGATGCAGAGGAAAGAGGAGGGTTGAATAATGGCGAAGTACACACAGGCAAACAGACCGATGGCAGTAACCACCCCGCTCGGGCCTGACGCTCTGCTGCTCACTGGTTTCACGGGCCAAGAAGCTATTTCTCGACTCTTCAACTTCCAGCTAGAGCTTTTAGCTGAGAACAATCAGGACGTAGCTTTCGACCGTCTTCTGGGCCAGAAAATTTCGGTCCGGCTGTCGCAGCCGAATGGTAAGCAAAGATATTTCAGTGGCATCTGCGCGCGTGTCAGCCAGGGATTGCGCGACCAGATTTTCACCACTTATCGCGTGGAGGTAGTTCCGCAATTCTGGTTGCTCACCAAACGAGCGCAAAGCCGCATCTTCCAACACATTTCCGTCCACGACATCTTGAAGAAAGTGCTGGCGGGCCTTGATGTCGCTTACGAATTGCAGGGAACATTCGAGCCGCGCGATTTTTGCGTCCAGTACAGAGAGACCGATTTTAACTTTGCCAGCAGGCTGATGGAAGAAGAAGGCATCTTCTATTTCTTCAGGCATACAGCCGATGGTCACCAGATGGTTATTGCCAACACTCCGCAGGCGCACAAGGAGGTGCCGGAATTCGGCAGCATCAATTTCGATACTGTGCAGGGAGGCACGCGCACAGAAGGTGAAGCGGAAGAGGAACGTGTCTACGAATGGATGAAAGTTCAAGAGTTGCGCTCCGGCAAGTACACGCTCTGGGATCATTGCTTTGAGCTGCCGCATAAACATCTTGAAGCGGAACGCCCAATTCAGGATTCGCTGGAGGTCGGCACAGTGACGCACAAGCTGAAAGTCGGCGACAATGACAGGCTGGAGATTTACGATTTTCCGGGCGAGTATGCGCAGCGCTTCGACGGCGTGAGCCGCAGTGGCGGAGATCAAGCCAGTGAGTTGCAGAAGATTTTCAAGGACAACAAGCGCACCACGGAAATCCGTATGCAGGAAGAGACAGTGGCTGGCCTGATTATCCAGGGCGCAGGCAGTGTTCGCGCGTTTGTGTCTGGATTCAAGTTCACCTTAAACAGACACTTCAACGCCAACGGGAAATACTTGCTGACCAGCATCCAGCACTCGGCCAGCATCTCTGGCGACTATCGCTCGGGTGATGGGGGGCAGTTCTTTTATCAAAACAGTTTCACTTGCATTCCCCTTGCCCTGCCATTTCGCCCGGCGCGCATCACGCCGAAGCCCGTGGTGCAAGGCACGCAGACGGCAGTCGTTGTTGGTCCTGCCGGAGAAGAGATCTTCACGGACAAGTATGGACGGGTCAAAGTG
>JBAWGU010000218.1:0-4361 GCA_049593215.1 Pyrinomonadaceae bacterium | reverse complement strand
GTCATATGAGTCAACCCCAACCTACACCCGCCCGCTACCGCAGGCGGTTCTGACATGAAGCTACTTCAAATCTGCGCTTGGCAAAAACTGCGGCGGCTTGCGAAACTTCGTGGCTTGCTCAAAGGCGTATGCAAACTTGATGAGCGTCGGTTCACTATAAGGCATCCCGAAAAAGGAAATGCCGACGGGCAGGCCGTAGATGAATCCTGCGGGAATGTTGATGTTCGGGTAGCCTGCCACAGCCGGAGGCGTTGAGCTGCTGCCTGAGAAATGATCGCCGTTAATCAAATCAGTGGTCCAAGAAGGCCCGCCTGTCGGAGCGATGAGCGCGTCGAGGCGATTCTTCTGCATCACTGCATCAATGCCTTCCGTCCTTGAGAGGCGCTGGTCTTTCTCTAAAGCGGCCAGATACTCTTTGCTTGTCAGTGGTCCTTTCGCTTCCGCCTTAATCATAATGTCCTGACCGAAGAAGGGCATCTCCTGCGCGCGGTTACGCTCGTTGAATTCGATAATCTCTTTCAGGGAATGAACGGGAGCGCGCGGGCCGAGCGCGGCGAGATATGAATTAAGGTCAGCTTTGAATTCATAAAGCAACACCTCGAATTCCGAATCGTCATACTTGCCTGAGTTCGGCACTTCAGCCGGGTCAACGATGATTGCGCCCTGACGCTTCATCGCTTCAATCGCTTCGTTCATCAGCTTGTCAACCTTATCGCTGAAGCCGAAAAAGTTTCTGGCAACACCTATGCGCGCGCCGCGCAAACCGTTCGGGTCGAGGAACTGCGTGTAATCTTTTTGCGCGCGCCCGCTACTCTCTTTCGTCATCTCGTCTCTCGCGTCAATGCCTGTCAGCGCAGAGAGCAGGGCGGCTGCGTCCGCGACAGTGCGCGCCATTGGTCCAGCCGTGTCCTGACTGTGCGCGATGGGAATGATTCCCGAACGGCTGACGAGGCCGAGCGTAGGCTTGATGCCGACGATGCCGTTGGCTGATGCGGGGCAGACGATTGAGCCGTCAGTCTCCGTGCCGATGCTCGCGGCGCAGAGGTTTGCGGCGACGGCTGCGCCCGAGCCTGAGCTTGAGCCGCAGGGGTTGCGATCAATCGCGTAAGGATTGCGCGTCTGCCCGCCGCGCCCGCTCCATCCGCTCGTCGAATGTGAAGCACGAAAATTGGCCCACTCGCTCAAGTTTGTCTTGCCGAGGATGACTGCGCCCGCTTCGCGCAAACGCTGCGCGATAAAAGCATCTTGCGAAGGCGTTGCGCCGACAAGAGCGAGCGAACCGGCAGTTGTCATCATCCGATCAGCCGTAGCGATGTTGTCTTTGATGAGAATCGGAATTCCGTGCAGAGGCCCGCGCGCTCCCTTCAGTTTTCGCTCGCGGTCAAGCGAGTCGGCAATAGATAGAGCGTCAGGATTAATCTCTATCACGGAGTTGATGGCGGGGCCGTGCCTGTCAATCTCCTTGATGCGCGCCAGATATTTTTCCGTGATTGCGCGCGAAGTCTGCTTGCCGACGCTCATCCACTGTTGCAGTTGAGCTATCGTCACTTCGTCAAACTCAAACGGCTTTGCTGTCAACAGAGGAGCGGCGGCAAGAGCTTCGACACGCACACCGAGCGCGCTCGCGCCCAGAGCGGCTGCGCCTCCAATCAAACTGTGTTGCAGGAAATCTCTACGATTCATAGTCAATCTCCGAGCGGCCTCACCTACGAAAATGATTCACTCTCTATACTCTCTATGGTCTGTTGCAGCGTACCTTCTTTAATTGCAGGCGTTGCTCCTGCCTGCGTTGCAACCCATGCGCCGAGACGATTCGCTCTGTCGCTAATCTGCGCGAGCGGCGCGCGGCGCAAAAAGTAGTGGACCAGAGCCGCCCCGAAAGCATCGCCCGCTCCGATGGTGTCAACGACCGCGACCTTAAAGCCGGAATGCTCTGCGATCTCATCTTCGCTCAAGATCAAACTGCCGCGCGCTCCGCGTGTGATAACGACCAGACGAAGATTGAAATCCCGCATCAGGCGTTTGGCGAAAGCTTGCTCTTCAGACACGCCGAGCGCAAGCATCTCTGAAACGCGGGGCACTTCCTCGTCATTCAACTTCACAGCCGTTGATAGCTCAAGAGACTCCGCAAGCAGCTCTGCGCTCAAGAGCGAATGCCTCAAATTAACATCGAAGAGACGCAAAGAGTCTCGGCGCATCGCTTGCAGGAATTTTTTGATAGTCGAGCGCGACTGCGCGGCGCGCTGCGCCAGAGTGCCAAAGCAGACAGCATCCGCGCGACCCGCTAACTCTTCCCACTGCCCTATCCATTCCAGATAATCCCACGCCACATCCTGCCTGCTCGTATAACTCGGCTGCCCGCCTTCATCAATCTTCACCAGCACCGTTCCCGTCGGATGCTCATCATCAACCTGCAAGAACTCTGCGGTCAATCCCGTCTGCTCCAAACGCCCGATAGCATCTCTCCCAAGCTCATCCGTGCCCACACGACTCGCCACCACCGCCACGTCTCCCAACAATCCGCACACATAAGCGAAATTCGTCGGTGCGCCGCCCAACTCTCTGCGTCCGGGCAGAATGTCCCAGAGCAACTCGCCCAACCCCACAATCGTGTAGCGCGCACGCGCTTGTCTCATCTCATTCAAAAGCTATCACGGAAGTCCGAACTGTTCTTAATTTTTAGCTGTCAGGCGAGAAGACCGCAGGACTGATTCGGGCGCTTAAGTTTCCGTTATCTCATCTTCGGATGTGATTCCGATCTGGTCCGGGTTAGGCTGTCTGAGAGATTGAAGTTTAGCCGAAACCTGGCTGCTTAATCTTTCCGCCCTGTTCTTAGTCTCTACCTTTGATTCAAAGAAATCTTCAAACCATGATTGCGGCTGATTCCGTTCAGGCTCGCTCCTGTTTTCGTCTTCCTTGTCCGTCTCTTCCTGATGCTCGGATAATTTTGAGAGAAGCGGTTGCACTTCCGTCTCATAATAATTTCTTAGATTCTGCATTTCGTCTGCGATATTCAGGGCCGTCAAGATGGCGATCTTTGAAACATCGTGCGTGGTCACGTGAGCGCCAATGTGACGCATCCGCTCATCAACGAGACGCGCTATTTGCCGGACATGCTCCTGATCGGATTTCGAGCGAAGCCTGTAAGTCTGATTGAAGATGGTAACTTCTATGGTTTCAGGCAGCATGGAATCAATATCTGGTTCTTTCATAATAGGATTTTCCCGTTGTGTCTCCTCAACTGTTTCTAAAAAAAATAGGCCCCAAGTGTTTCTACATTCACCCGAACATCCGATCTTATTCTCATTTTGTAAAACTAAAAATATCATCCAAACTCGCAAAATAAACCAACGAGTCGCTTTGAGCGATAACGCCGCTGGCATAACCCGTATCGAGCTTTGCCACCTCACCGCCCTGTTTTGAAACTCTGCACAGGTCGTCTTTCATTAAGCTATGCTCATCGAAAAAATAGATGTTCGTATCATCAACCGCAAATTGTGTGAGAGTGATGGTTTTCACCAAAGCCTGCGCATCGCCGCCCTGTTTGGATACTTTGCGTAAAGCCCAACGCGATTCGCCCGCGCCGCGAAAACCAAAATAAAGATTTTCCTTATCCTGCGCCAATATATCAACGCCCTCTTTATCAGTGGCCTGATAGATGACTTGTGCTTGCCCGCCCGATTTTGCCTGTTTCAAAATGTTGGTCGGGGTGAGCCAGTAAACAAACTTTTCATCCAGCACAAGACTATGCGGGATGTTTTGCTGGTCGGCAAAAATCTCCGCTTGCCCGCCCTGTTTTGCGACCGCGTAAATCGGACTCGGCCTTGTCGGACTATTCGGCGAATAATATCCGTGATTGGCCCAGTAAACTTTTTCGTTGTCAACAGCCATATCAACGCCGATGCCGACATGTTCAGAAGCGACTGCTTCAGGCTTTCCTCCATCTTTGGAAACGCGCAAAATATTTCCACCGGCATTCCAGTAAATAAATTTTTCGTCAATCGCAACGCCGCCGTAATCCGACTGCGGCAAGTTTTCGCCGTTGTCCAGATTCGTCACTGCGCCGGAATCGAGCGCGACTTTCCGTAACCCACTCGTCCCTTCTTTTTGGTCTGCAATAGTTCCACCCATCGTCACATAAGCGAATTTACCATCAATCACTAATCCCGAAATATGCGAAAGCTTTTGCTCTTTTCCTGCAATCTTTCTGGCTTTGGTCCACTCGGCAACAGGTTGTTTTGACAATCCGCCGCAACCCAAAACCGCGCCTAAAAGCAGTGCAACCGCGCTCATAAAACCCGGATAGCGTCTGTATATTTTCATAAATTTTGCGAACGCTTTTTTTGTGTCAAAGCTTCTTC
>JBAWGU010000217.1:0-5955 GCA_049593215.1 Pyrinomonadaceae bacterium | reverse complement strand
GAGCGCGGCAGCCGTTGGCCTGAGCACACGAATTTGACTTGACGGCACAGCAGGCGCAGGCGCGGGTGTTGTGGTCCTGCGCGGAGCTTCCTCGACGGGCGCGCTTTCCTGCGTTTCAGCAGATGGCGGTGTTGCTATGCTGACAGTCACTTCTGTTGCGCCGGAAGTTGGCTCAAGCTCTACAGGGCTTTGAGCATCTTCCGAGATAAGAGTTTCCATTGGCGGCGCGATGGTCTGCGCTTCTTCCGCTTGCGCTGTCGCAGGTTGTTCGGCGCGCGTTGCAGGAGCGAGCGGCTTCTTGACGAGCCGCGCGGTCGTGATAGTTTTCGGTGAAGGAGCTTGCGCGGTCGGGGCGGCAGCAGTCTGCGGCGCTTGAGAAGGTTCGCTCTCGCGCGCTTCCGCCAGAGGAGCATGAGAGGTAGTCACTTCTTCATGTTCATCAACGTGTGGTGCAGTCTCTTCCGTGTCGGTTGGATGCGCGGCGCGCTTAACGACCTTGATGGTGCGCTTGACCGCCGTCTCTTTCTTCGGAAAATATTTATTGCGAATCTTGTCTGCCAGCTCCTTCGAGACAGAGTTGGAAGGCACACTGACATCCACACCTTCGCGCCGCACCTCTTCGATGAGACGCTTGGTATCAAGCTTCAGTTCTTTAGCTAAATCGTAAAGGCGAACCTTGGAAGAACTCATGAACTCCTTCTTCGACGCTTCTTAAAATCCGGGACGGCGTCGCGCGCTTCAAAATAATTGACAAAGGACTCTCGCCCTTCATCAACTTTTGCGAGCGCACTTCACTTGAGAAGCGCCGCAAGGAGATTTCAGGCGGGCGAGGAACGTGCCGCGCGAACACACGCCGCGCGCACGCTACGGTTACTGGGCCGCATCTTCTTTGGAAGCATCTGTCTGCTTCTCTTCGTCTGTGCTCTCGACCTCTGCGGCCTCTTCACGATACTGAGGTACGGGAGCGGATGTTACTTGAATCTCCGGAGCAGAAGCTTCGGAGGCGAAATCTGCGATGGGCGACATCGCGCCTTCCTCTTCGACAGGCGGCTCGCCTTCGCCAACTTTACTTGCGGCTTCGATCATCGCCGCGCCGGATGATGTAATGTCAGGCGCGGGCGTGATGGTGTCAGGGCGAAGGTCTCTGCCTGCGCCTTGCAACAGAAGCTCGTCTTCAGACATCGGGTCGGCTTCTGTGAGCGTAACGGAGTCTGCAGAATTTTCTGCGAGAATGTCACCCTCAGCCGTAAACGGCGTGCCATTTTCGACAGCCTCGTCGTAGCCTGCGTTGGTCATCGCGTGCGAAGGCTCAACTTCGCCTGCCTCAACCGTCTCGTCAGCTTCGACAGAGACCGCGTGCTGCTCAACGGGGCCGCGCGTCTCTTCTTCAACCTCAGTCATCCCTTGCTCTCCTTCCGCAGAAGCTGTGGCAGCACTCTCTTCATCTGCCTCCGCTTCTTCATCTGCCGAAGACTCCTCAACAGGAGCCGCCGCAACTTCCTCTTCCTCTTCTTCCGTCAAAGTCTCTTCTTCAGAAGTCAACGGTGCAGCACCTTCTGTTGCGTCCTCTTCTTCTGATGCCGCCGCGCCCTCTTCAGGTGCGCCCTCTTCAGTCTCAACAGCAGCATCTTCCGTCTGCTCTGTTTCTTCGCCTTCTTGCGCGTCCTGCTTGCTTGCTTCGCGCGCTGAGATGACTGCGTTCGCCGCGTTCAAAATCTCTTCGGCCTCGTCCAGACTGACATCCAGATATTCGACCAGATCGTCAACGGACGTGCCCGCGAGCGCGTCAATATCATTGATGTCATGCTCTGCCAGAAGATCAGCCGTCGCGGGCGTGATGCCTTCAATCGCAGAGAGCGGAACAGCCCCGCCGGAAGCGATGAGCTGGCCCATCTGAAGCGTAATCTCTTTCTTGAGTTCCTCTTCGCTGCGGATGTCTATGTTCCACCCGACAAGCTTCGTCGCAAGGCGCACGTTCTGCCCGCGCTTGCCGATGGCGAGCGAAAGCTGGTCCTCATTCACAATCACTTCCATCTGGCGATTCTCGATGTCCGTGATGCGAACCTGATTAACTTTCGCGGGCGACAGCGCATTAGCCGCAAACACGGAAGGCTCGTCAGACCATTCGATGATGTCAATCTTTTCGCCGCGCAACTCACGTATGATAGCCTGCACGCGCGAACCCTTCATGCCGACGCACGCGCCCACAGGGTCAACGTCGCGCTCGTTCGATGTCACAGCAATCTTCGCGCGCTCACCCGGCTCTCTCACGCAAGACTTAATCACAACCGTCTCGTCATAAATCTCCGGCACTTCCATCTCAAAGAGTCGTCGCAAGAGTTCGGGACTCGTGCGCGAGACTTCGACCTGCGGCCCTTTGGATTCCTTCGAGACGTTGTTGATGACGACGCGTATGCGCTCACCCTGATTCCACTGCTCGCCGCGCGACTGTTGAGAGCGTGGCAGGATAGCTTCCAGATTCCCTAAGTCAACGATGATGTTGCCGCGCTCGAAGCGTTTGACGTAGCCGTTGACTAAATCGCCAATCTTGTCAACGTACTGGTCGTAGATGTTTGAGCGCTCGGCGTCGCGCACTTTTTGAAAAAGAATCTGCTTGGCCGTCTGAGCGGCGATGCGTCCGAGTTCCTCCATAGGCAGAGGCAGGAGCAGCGCGTCACCGATTTCGACCTCATCGCCAGCCATCTCCCTTGCTTCTTCAATGGAAAGCTCAAGAGCGGGGTTGGTCACTTCGTCAACGACTACTTTTGAGGAAGACAGCTCGATGCCCGTATCAGCATTCCACTCGACCTGTATATCCTCGCCGCTCTTGAACTGCTTTTTGGCAGCAGCGCGCACGGCTTCCTTCATCGCCTCGATGACGATTTCACGGTCCACGCCCTTCTCCTGGCACAGGGCGTCAATGTTTTGCGCGATGGATGAACTCATATTGGTAAATGGTGAATGGTGAATGGTAAACGGTGATAAGAAGCGTTCTTCAATTCACTATTTACGATTGACCATTTACTAGCTATTCAGTTGTGTTTGTGGCCGTCACTTTTGGCGGCCAACTCAGCTTCGCGCTCTTTAGCGCGACGAAACTCTTCTTCAACGTCAATTTCGAGATTCGCTTTGACGACTGACTCTAAGGGAACGCTGACGCGCCCGCTCGTGCGATCTTCAAAAACCACGTTGTTGCCTTCGACGCCCGCCAGCCGCCCGCGAAAGTTGCGCTGCCCGTTAATGGGCGTGCGCGATTTCAACCTGGCAAGGCTGCCCGCGAAGCGTTCAAAGTCTTGCAGCTTGTAGAGGCCGCGTTCCAGACCCGGCGACGAAACTTCCAGCGTGTAAGCCGCGTGGATGAAATCTTCAACGTCAAGGATCGTGCCGACGTGCAGGCTCACTGCCGAGCAATCTTCGTGCGTAACGCCTTCCGGCTTGTCAATAAAGATGCGCACGATGGGTTTGTTCTCAGGCCCGGCGACTTCAGCATGAACAAGCTCTAGGCCATGATCCGAAGCGACACGGCCCGCTATCTCCTGCACACGCTCTTCAATCGAACCCGCGCCCATCCCTCACGCCCCTCCTTACTCAAAAACGCTCTTGCGCCCAAAATAAAAAGTGGGCGCGAACCCACCGGATGAAACCGCCGCGCTCCGAGCAAGCTGAGAATTATACGGAAACAGTGGGGTATAAGCAAGCGAGAGCGCAGAATAGTAGTGTCCTAATAGATGCGTTGCTGAGAAATAATAAAGGCGAGCCGTGTTGATGCGACTCGCCTTTTTGCATGATTGCGGGGCTGCTATTCCTTTTCTTCTGGCTTGGGTTTTGGCTCAGCCAACGTCGGGGCGACTAAGCCTCTTGGCATTTGAATTTCACCGAATTGCGCCTCATAACTTCGCAGATTCGCCGTAATGACGCCAACCAAGGCTTTAGCGAGTTGCGGCGTGATGGTAATGGCAGCACGATCAATGACGGCTGGCGTACCTATCTCCGCTTCACCTAATTCACTGAAGATGATGCTGATGTCCCACGGGGTTAGCGCGCATTGTGCGAAGTTCGCGTAGATAGTGGAATAGTTCTCATGTCTGACGTGTGGAAGGTCGCTTACTGAGCGCACTCCGTTCGTCTTTGCCTTTGGCTTTGTCTCACGATTTACTGCCATATGTATCTCCGTTCTACTGCTAGTTGATGAAATCTCCTGTGTCCGATCCCTTCTCAATGATAGATGCTGGAATGCTCTCCCCGAAAACGAGCTTTACATTTCGCTCCCACTCGTTCTCATCGTCAGACCATGTTGAGACCCTAGCGACGGGAAGAGTGTAAGTAATAATCTCAGCTTCCTTATCTGGATCGAAAGCGACAAACCAAGTGGTGTTTATGTCCTGAGTCTCCTGAAAAACAGGGTCTTCATCGAAAGAGGGTTTTTCAAGAGTCTCGCGGCTCATATCTTCAATGGCGAATAGTTTCTCACCAAAGCTTTCAAACTTGACTGTAAGCGTCAAGTCAAACGCCTCTGCTAACCTTCTAAGGACGTTGATTGTCCACGATGAATAGTTCACGTCTTCTAATACAGATATTCTTTCTTGCCGCATATCGGCCTGCTCTGCAAGCTCTTTCTGCGTCAGTCCGCGTTGCTCACGAAGCACCTTGATTTGTGTGGCAATACTTGAATTTAGAAACTCGTCACAATAGACTTGTCGAGTCTCCTTATCCTTAAATTCTTTCCGTAGCGTTTCAGTTAATTCGCTCATGTTCGCGTCGCCTCCAAAAAGGTTCTGCAATAATAATCTCCCGTATAAGTGCGGCTTCCTCTGGCGAATGGTCTAGCTCATCATCGGTTTCAATCGCGCCAAGTAAAAGCGTGAACTCTCCATCATTATCAATAGGCCCTTTGCAGAGCATCGGACGAAGCTGCACATTCCCTTTAACTTTCAGCTTGTAAATGTGTCCGAAGATCGGCCCTGCGAGAAGTTGCGGAGGCAGTTCTGGCCCGTGCTTTTGAAGCATATCGAGTTTTTGGTTCAACTTAATGCGCTGTCTCTTTTCTAACCCTCGCGTCCACTGCGCAATCTCATTGACCCCATGCTCATTGACGTAATCGAAGAGTTTCCACATAAACGATTATATAAGGAAATTATTATATTGCAAGTAAAAACAGTTTGACAAGGAGGTATATAGCATTGTCATATTCTGTAAATTGCTCATTGCAAAGGAAAAGGCCAGAAAACAAAAGGTTCGCCCCGAATGTTCCACATCAACATATACAGGTGCGTTTTCTTGTGAGAAACGCCTGCTTTTAGCTATCTAAACTGCCACTTCTTGCCTTCGTTGAGGAGTTTGACGGTCTCTTCGACGCGCCGCTCTCTGGTTTCGGGGCGTTTGGCGGAGGTGATCCATGTGACGTAATCCTTCTGGTGTGTGTACGAGAGTTCTTTGAAGAAGGATTTGGCCTGAGTGTCGCGCGCCAAAGCTCTCTTGAGGTCGGGAGGCGTTTCGACTGTGCGCGGGGCGGCGTCTATTTCGAGTATGACTTTGACTTGATCGCCTGCTTTGATGTGTGCGCCCGCTTGCATGGCTTTGTTGATGACCATGGCATGTGTGCCGTCGCCCATCGGAGCGACGGAGGTGCGGACGGGGAATCCGTTGAGCGTGCCGGTGACGGCGACGCGTGAGCGTTGGCCTAACTGTGCGCTCTGTTCAGGGGTGAGTTGAAGAAATGTCCATGCTCCTTTTGGGCCAGCAGATTGGAGAGTGGTTTTGAATTGGAGTTTCGTCTTTTTGGTTTTTGACTGCGAGCTGTTTGCCATCTCTTCTCCTTCATTATCTACTGCGGCGGCTTGCTATTTAATGCAACCGCTCGTTATGTCAGAACCGCCTGCGGTAGCGGGCGGGTGTGTAAAGGGATGAGGGCAGAGGGCAGAGGGATGAAAAAGGAGAAGTTACTGATTGTTTTAT
>JBAWGU010000216.1:0-5875 GCA_049593215.1 Pyrinomonadaceae bacterium | reverse complement strand
ATTACCCGCCCGCTACCGCAGGCGGTTCTGACCTCTCTTTTCATCGCAACTTGGTATGATATAACTCAGGGAATCAAACAAGGGAGGAACAAGATGGCAGCACGAAAAGATCAACACAAAGTTGGGAGTCCGGCGAAACCGCGCGGGCAGGAGATGGGCAGGGGCAGGGACAAGGACCAGAACCGCGAAGCGAAAGCTGCGACGCCTGCGCTGCGTGGGAGCAGGAAGGCCGAGAACAAGATGTTCGCAGACAAGTCCAGACAACAGATGACAGGTGACGGCGCGACGCCGCGCTCGAATCAGCCTTCGACGCCCGCGCAGAATAGCGGCGGGCATGTCGGCGAGACGGGCGGCGAGATCGCTTTCAAACGCCGACAGGCAAAGAGTAGAGCGAAAAAGTGAATCGGTAGAAAGAGTATGAAAACAGTTTCCACCACTCGCGCGACGCGCTTCTGCGCTCTTGCGCTGCTCACCTGCCTGCTGCTCGCCCTCTCGTTAAAACCCTCTCAAGGCGTCGCGCAGACAGCACGGCGCGAAGGAGGCCGCAGCGCGCTCTTAGTCTTCACCGTCTCTACGGAGAATTGGCCTGAAGCGAACGCTGACCCTCTGGTGATGGTCAAAGGCGGAAAGTTTGAATACCCTTTTGACGACTCGAAAGAGGAGGAGCAGAAACGATTCGCCTCAAACTTTCTGGATGAAGGGCGCAAGTATCATCTGACCTTCGGAGGCGCGGAGGTCGGGACATTGACTATTAAAGGCAACGGTGTGGGCTGCATGTCTCTGCACGCGGCGGGGACGCTCGATGCGGACGCGGAAAGCAGCAAGCGCATACGCGCACAGGGTTCCGCTCTGGCAACCAACTCCGACGCTTTCGCTCATCGCAGCATCGCGCGGCGCTCTCTCACAACGCAGGAGCGCGCGTCTATGCTCAAGCTGGCGAAGAACACCTTCCGCCAGCACGGAGCCGTTGCCGGACTACTCAGCAAGATGAAAGTGAACAACCTCACAGCCATCGAAGTTGATAACGGAGGAAAGACGACGCTGATTGGCAGCTTCACGATCCCGGAAGTGCGCCAACTCTTTCTGATAGTCGAGAGCGCAGGGAAGGGTTACAGAATCGCGCTGGCGAACTACGAAGTCAGCAAGGAAGACCCCGTGTATCAGATTGGCAAAGAGAATCTGGTGGACCACCTCGACTTGGACGGCGACGGCGTGAGTGAAATCATCACGACCATCGCAGGCTTCGACGCTTACGGCTATCAAATCTACAAGCGACAGCGCGGACGCTGGCACAGAATCTACTCAAGCGGCGGCGACGCGTGTTAGAAAGGCAAAGGGAAAAAGGTGAAAGGCAAAAGTCAGGGGAAGCCAACTTTCAATTAAATCACTCGTGTTGAGCTTTTTAATTAAATGCGGTTTCCCCACATTTTTACCTTTTGCCTTTTTCCTTTTGCCTTCTTTATCTCACCAGTCTTCCTGCGCGATGTAGCGTAGGACGTGTTTGATGGAGGCGACGGCGTAGCTGCCGTCAGATTTGATAATGGGGACGTGGCGGTAGCGGCCTATGGACATTTTGTTGAGCGCGGCGGCGACTGAATCCGCCTCTTCCAAAGTCTCAGGATTCTCGCTCATCAACTCTTTGACAGTAACGCTCAACTCGCGCGCGTTCACTCCTGCGAGTTTGTTGAGCACGTCGTGCTCTGTGAAGATGCCGACGAGTTTCCCTCCATCAACAACGAGCACGCATTGAGCATCCGCCTCTTTCATGCGACCAATAACATCGAGAGCCGTCTCGTCAGGCGCAACAATCAAACTCTCGCCGTGCATCAAATGGTTGAGGTCGTCTTCCATCACAGAGCGCACAATCCCTGCGGTCGCGTCCGCGCGCGGAATATCTATGTCGCGCAAAGGCTGCATACAATTCTCGCAACGATCCACACCCTCTATGTTATCGAAATTGCATGAAGGACAAATCATCGTGCCGCTTCGCTCCTCAAAATGATGAATTAAGAGCTGTCCGTTGTCAGTGGTCAGTGGTCCGTTGTTTTGAGTGTTAATGACGATGCGCGTTATCTATAGCATTCATCTCATCAATCACAAACAACGGACTACGGACTACGGACTACGGACAACTTTTTATTCCACCGTCCACGTGTCGCCGCTATTAATCAGCTTCTCAAGGTTGCCGGGTCCCTGTTTGGCGATGGCGGATTGAATCTGGTCTGCCAGCAGATTTTCGTAAGTAGCGCGCTCGACGGCGCGGAAGATGCCGACGGGCTGCGGAAAGTCCGGTTGTTCCATTCGCGCGAGCATGAAAGCTACCGAAGGGTCTTTCAAATAGATGTCATGCACGAGCAGGTCGTCTTCGGTGATGCCGTTCTCGCCAATCTTGACGACTTCCGGGTGCGCGCCGTTCATGCGTATGCCGAAGCTGCGATCCTTGCCGAAGATCATCGGCTTGCCATGCTCAAGATAGAGCACGCGGTCTGAGCGCACGCTGCGTTCCGCGAAGTAATCGAACGCATGGTCGTTAAAGATGTTGCAGTTCTGATAGACCTCAAGAAACGAAATCCCTTTGTGCTTCGCCGCCGCTTCGACCATCACGCCGAGATGTTTCACGTCAATATCAATCGAGCGCGCGACAAACGTGGCCTCGCTCGCAATCGCTACAGAGAGCGGGTTGACCGGATAATCAATCACGCCCATCGGCGTTGACTTCGTTCTCTGTCCAAGCACGGAGGTCGGGCTATACTGTCCCTTCGTCAAGCCGTAGATGCGGTTGTTGAAGAGGATGTAGTTGAGGTCAAGGTTGCGGCGAATGGCGTGCATGAAATGATTGCCGCCGATTGAGAGCGCATCGCCATCGCCTGTGATGACCCACACGCTCAAGTCAGGATTCGCCGCTTTGATGCCCGTCGCAATCGCTGGCGCGCGCCCGTGAATCGAGTGGAAGCCGTAGGTGTTCATGTAGTAAGGAAAGCGCGAAGAGCATCCGATGCCTGAGACGAAGACAATCTTCTCGCGCGGGATGCCGAGTTCGGGCATCACCTTCTGCACGTTATTCAAGATTGCGTAGTCGCCGCAGCCCGGACACCAGCGCACCTCCTGCCCCGACACGAAATCCGCCTTCGCCAACTTCGCAGGCGGCGGCGCAACCCCACCCGCCGTCACAGAACCCCCCTCGCTCTCAGGCGAGAGACCCGCGTCCGCATTCACATTAACCCCGTTACCATTTGATCCGTTTGCATTAGTGCTCATCTCTATTCCTCTTTGCTGTTATATCTTCTCTGTTGCTTAGCCTGCCCGCTATATGGCGAAAATCTCGGCAACGGGAATTTGAAACCCGGGCACAACCTCGCCGCCATCAAGCGTGTCTTTCTCTGTTAGCGTAACGATGTCTGTGAGGGAGCGATAGACTGTGATAGTTTTCAGCTTCGGGCTAACGACCCAAACCATTCTCGCGCCAGCCTCCAACCATTCTGTCACCTTTTCTTCAACCTCACTCACAACATCGTTTGGACTGACAACTTCAACTGCCAGATCAGGTGCGCCAATCCAATAGCCCGTTGTGCTGCCTGCCTGCTCAACACGCTCTTGTCGTATAAACGCAATGTCAGGAGCACGAACCGTATCGGGATTGTTACGAAGCTTGAAGCCTGTTTCAGCAAGGTAAACTTTACCGAGCTTTTGGCTTTTGACGTAATAACCGAGCGGCACGGCAAGTTCCATTCCGATTCTTCCGTGATCGTGGCCTGCTGGCGACATCTGCCTCAGTTCTCCTTCTACAAGTTCATAGCGAAACTTTCCTCTGGGCAGTTCCAGCAACTCTTCAGCCGTCATTAATTTTTCTGTCGTAGCGCTCATAAATACTCTTCAACCTTACGCACAATTTCGCGTATCTGAAACGGGCGGCCTTTGACTTTCGAGAAGGCGACGGCATCAATGAGATACTTCGCGCGAATCATGGTGCAGAGTTGGCCTAAGTTCATTTCGGGAACAATCACTGTCTCGAAGCCACCGAGCACTTCGCCTAAATTCTTCGGGAACGGATTGAGGTGGCGCAGGTGCGCGCTCGACACAGGCTTGCCTTCGCGCTGAAGCTTCTCGACAGCAGAAGTGATTGAGCCGTAGGTTGAACCCCAGCCGAGCACGAGCACCTTGCCTGTCTTCTCGCCAAAAATCTCGATGGGCGGAATGTCCTGCACGGCGCGGTCAACTTTCTCCTGACGCAGCTTGACCATGAATTGATGGTTGTCCGGTTCGTAGTTGACGTTGCCGGTGAGATGTTGTTTCTCGATGCCGCCGATGCGATGCTCAAGACCGGGCGTGCCCGGTATCGCATAGGGCCGCGCGAGCGTCTGTTCATCGCGCGCGTAAGGCATGAAGTTCTCAGGGTCAGTCGCAAACTTAATCTCAATCTTCGGCAGCTTATCAACCGCAGGGATGGCCCATGGTTCTGCGCCGTTTGCGAGATAGCCGTCCGAGAGATAGAAGACAGGCGTCATGTATTTGAAAGAGAGACGCACGGCTTCAACCGCCATATCAAAGCAGTCGGCAGGCGTGCAGGGCGCGACGACAATCGCGGGGCATTCGCCGTTGCGTCCCCAGACGGCTTGAAAGAGGTCTGCCTGCTCGGTCTTCGTCGGCAAGCCTGTTGATGGACCACCGCGCTGGACGTTGATGATGACGAGCGGGAGTTCCGTCATCACAGCGAGGCCGATGGCTTCCTGTTTGAGAGCCACGCCCGGCCCGGATGTTCCCGTCAGCCCGATGTGGCCTGTAAAGGATGCGCCGATGGCGGCGCAGACGGCTGCGATCTCATCTTCCGCCTGAAAAGTTTTGACGCCGAAATTTTTATGGCGCGCAAGCTCGTGCAGGATGTCGGAAGCTGGCGTGATCGGATAAGAGCCGTAGAAGAGCGGGCGGCCAGAGAGTTGCGAGGCGGCGACAAAGCCGAGCGCGGTCGCTTCGTTGCCCGTGATCTTGCGATACTTGCCCGGCGCAATCTGGGCCTTCTTGACGGTGAAGTGCGTCGTGAAAACTTCGGTCGTGTCCGCAAAGTTATAGCCCGTGCGCAAGGCAAGCTCGTTGGCCTTGGCGACTTCGGGGTTCTTGCCGAATTTCGAGTTGATCCAGTTAATCGTCGTCTCCATCGGGCGATCATAGAGCCAGTAGAGGACGCCTAGTGCGAAGAAGTTTTTGCAGCGATCCATCTCTTTGCGCGAAAGCTGGACCTGCTCTTTGAGCGCGTTCATGTTGAGCGTCGTGATGGGAAGTTTATGGACGCGATAGCCCGCGAGCGTTCCGTCTTCGAGCGGATTCGTCTCATACGCGGCATACTTCAGATTCTCTTTCGTGAAGCCGTCCGTGTTGAGGATGAGCGTGCCGCCTTCTTCAAGGTCTGCGAGATTGACTTTCAGCGCGGCAGGATTCATCGCCACCAGAACGTTCGGCTGATCGCCCGGCGTCTTGATGTCCTGACTGCTGAAATTCAGTTGAAAGCCCGAGACGCCCGGAAGACTTCCGGCGGGGGCGCGAATCTCTGCGGGGAAATCAGGTAGCGTGGAGATGTCGTTACCAATGACGGCAGAAGTGTTCGTAAACTGCGTGCCCGTCAACTGCATCCCATCGCCGGAGTCTCCGGCAAAGCGTATGGTGACGGTTTCGAGTTCTTCAAAGTTTTTCTCAACGCGTTCGGCGGGGTTTTCGATAGCAGTGCTCATAATTTCCTTATTCTCAAGTTAGATTTTAGATCTTGGATTAACAAAAGGAATAATTAACAGGATAGACAGGATGAACAGGATGAAGGAGAAGCGATAAGTAATGAAGAGACTGCTTATTGTCTTTCCTTCCGCGTTCGTTATCTGTTTTTATC
>JBAWGU010000215.1:0-2101 GCA_049593215.1 Pyrinomonadaceae bacterium | reverse complement strand
CCCCTAACCCCCATCCCCCAACTCCTAAACCGGTTGCGCCTGGTCCAATTTATAGACCACTTCAAGGAGCGCGCCGCGAACTTTTTCCGGGAGGCCGTCGCGCACAACCAACTGGCGAAGCTGCTGGCCGACGTGCGGCCTGCACGAAAGACCCAGCAAGCGAATCGCGGAGAGACGCGCATTCATATCCGGGTGGCTGACGATGGCTTCAATGATCGGCTCGGTCTCGCCAGCCCTTGCCAGCAATGAGAGCAGCGAGAATGCTTCATAAGCCTGTCGGCGATCTTCGCTGGCGAGACGATCTATCGCCTGTTTGGAGATGCCCGCCTTGATGCACGAGCGCGCCACGTTTGTCAGCGTCTCTTCGTCTGCGGTTTCCATCACTCTCACGTAAGCGTCCGCGCGATCAAAGCTGAGCCGCGTCAAGGCGCGTGCCGCAGCCGCGCTCACTTCTTTGGCTTCATCGCCGAGAGCAAACAGCACGGCTGTGAAGACGGACTCGTGATTGATTGTGCAGAGACTCGCAATCGCTGCGGCGCGCACGACTGCTTCCGTGTCGCGCGCGGCCATCGCCGAAAGAGCCTCTACGGAGCTACGCACCTGAAACTGCGCGAGGCTGCGTGCGGCTGCAAGGCGCGCTTCCACGTCAACGTCTTCGAGCATGTTGAGAGCGTCCGAGAGTTTCTCGTCTTCGAGCCATTCCGGTAGCTCTTCGATTCTTTCGAGCGGCTCAAGCAGAGTAATCTCGCCTGTGAAAGCTTTGCTGCCGCCTGCCGGGGGGAGCGCGCCGCTAATCTCCTGCGGCGCGTCGCCAATATCAAGAAAGTCCACGGAACATGCGTTGAGCGCGCGAGACAGAATGCTCTGGGGAATCTCCGGGTGACGACGCGCAATATCAAGCAGAGGACCAATCGCCGCAGGCAGTTTCAGTTGGCCCAGACCGGCAACGGCTTGATTACGCACAATCTGCTCGCCGTCATAGAGAGCTTCGAGCATGAACGGCAGCGAAGTCGGAGAGCCGATCTCGCCAAGCACACGCGCCGCAGTTGCGCGCTCATAAGCATCCGGCGACATCAGTAAGGCCGCGCTCTGTCGCGCCACGAACCCGTACTCGACGAGCGCGCCGCGCGCACGTTCACGCACCTTCTCATCCGGCGAGTTGATAGACTTAATCAGAGAGGTTTCAATCGCGCGCCGATCATCAGGCGCTCTTGACGAGAGCACGTCCATGCGATGAGCCTGTCCCAGCACGAGTTTTCCAACCTCTTGATCCACGCGATACGCGCCGAAGAGTTCACCATGCACGTTAACCGCGACGGGCTGGCGAAGCGCGAGAGCCTGCGCCATATTCTCCGCGTTGGCCTGCAACTGCGCCGCCTGCTGGTCGCTTGTGCGCCTCAGTTTTTTTCTTCTTTCGAGTGAGCCGGTCCTTGCCATCTCGTGCGGCTCTGCAATTTCCAGCGCCATCTTCTCTTTCGTGAAAGCTTCCGCTTCGTTGCTCGAAACTTTCTCTTCAACATCTTCAAAGCCGTGAGAATTTTTATATTTCCGGTAGAAGAGAAAGCCCAGAAACAGCAACATCGCAATCACAAGGCCCTTTAAGGAAAAGACAAAAGAGATGATGCCGCCTTCATCTTCATCCGCATTCGCCGGAGTAGTCACTGCGCTTGAGCTGCTCACAGGCGGTTGCATATTTTGTGCGACCTGCACGCCGTCGGATGTGGCGGGCGCGTGCTGAAGCAGCGGCGTGTCGGCTGTCTGCCGTGCGGCTGTCGGCGCGCTCGTTGAAGATGAAGAGACGGCTGAAGAGACGTTCTCGTTGTGACGCTCGCGCGGCGTGCGTGTGGAAGCGGCAGTTTCGTGGGCACTCTCTTCCTCAAGCACAACGGTGCGAGTCTTCTCTGACTGAGCCTGATCCTCGCCAGCCTTTTGCGTTGTGTCCAGTTGGCCGTCAACGACCAAATCCAGATGATTGAAACGCGGCTCGACCGTCACGTTCGCGCCCGGCTTGACGGGCACAAGGACTTCCAGAGACGAGCCGACCTCGCGCACTTTCATCCCGCGCGGCAGGTGCTTGACCTTGCTCCCTGCGGCCTTTGGC